>CAYZWD010000020.1:399-9008 GCA_964482115.1 uncultured Acidiphilium sp.
CGATTTACAATAAAGCTAAAGCGCTTTTGGGTAAGGTGGCTGCGTAGCGGACGGAGGAGGGGTGATTTTGATAATTTTAAGGCGCGCTTGCGGCGTTAGGGGTATCTTGGCACACCTTGGGGGAAAGATGACTGCGTAGCAGTTCGATTTACAATAAAGCTAAAGCGCTTTTGGGTAAGGTGGCTGCGTAGCGGACGGATGAGGGCGACTTTTATAATTTTTAGGCGCGCTCGCGGCGTTAGGGGTATTTTGGCACACCTTGGGAGGGCGGCTGCTTTGCTATATTTCTAGGGATATCTCGCCGCGGAGCGGCGCTGCTAACGCAGTTCGGCTCGCGCATTCGTTCGCTCAATATGACCGAGTAAAACGCGTTTTTCGCGTTCGCTTAGGATGACCGAGCAACTTATTCCGGCAAAAAGAGGGCGGGAATGATTATTTCGGCATAAAAAATAAAAATTTTTTAGGATTTGTTAAAGTTTATCAAAACAGATATTGACAAATCCGTTTTTTTATATTACAATATAAGCATATAATAAACGGTAATACCTTGGGGTATTATGCGCTGCGCTTTAGCGGCGCAAGCTTTTTTAAAAAACGCGGCGGCGCGTGGTTATGCTTTATATTTGTTAGCGGCATTGCTTTAGCTGATTTAACGGCTAAGCACTATTTGCTGCGGGCTGTATAATTTGCGTAATACTAAACCGAAATTTACCTTTTCTCAGTTCGCGTTTTTAGGAGGAATCATGAAAAAATCCAAGCTGGTAATCGCATTAATTTTATCGGCAACGGCGCTCGTTTCGCTTTTTGCGTTCGGCGCTTGCAATAGCGAAGACGCGCCCATTCAAGTGCACGAGCATACTTTTGCCGAGCAAGCGGAATCGCAATATATGCTTTCTGCGGCAACTTGCACGTCTAGCGCGGTTTATTGCAAGTCGTGCTCGGAATGCGGCGAACGCTCCGAAGAAACATTTTCTTATGGGGCTTATGCCGATCATAGCTACGAGTGGTATCCCGTAATTGAAGCCGTTACCACTTGCACTGGGCATAAAGAGGTTCATTTGTGCACCGTTTGCAAAACGCAAGATCCGTTCAACGGCGAAAAAGTAGAGCCTCCTCATTCCGACGAGTGGACGGTTGAAACCGAACCTACCGAGGAGTCTATCGGTAAGCTAGTTGGCACTTGCAAAAACTGCGAGCTTCCCGCCGAAATAGTTTTGCCTAGGCTTAACGATAAAGATTACGACACGAGCGGCAGCATTACCGCCTCGTGCGATGTGCCCGGCGTTAAAAAATACGTTTACGCGGCGGATAACGATAGATTCGAGTTCACCGTTACCAGCACCGTTATGCACGTTTTAAACAAAAAAACTATCGAGTTAGGCAGTGACGTTAAGCTCGTAGACGATTATTTGGGCGACTATACGCTTGACGACTTGGTAAGCGGTAGGGTTGATAATATCGGGTTTTTTAACGGCGATAAGATTACGTGTAAAGACGAGGGCGTTCACGGCTTTTTCAAGTGCGACTCGTGCAATCGTACGTACACCGCGTACTTTAAAAAATCGCACGATAAGTTTAGCGAAAGGCTTCAAACCGTAGAGCAAAAGGAAAGAGCAGTTGCTCCTACATGCGATAGCGACGGCGCAAAATATTACACTTGCTCGGGTTGCGAAAAAGAATTCGTAGAGACTGTTGATAAAATAGGGCACGCTTTCGAGTATAAGCTAGAAAAGGGCGCAACTGACGGCACGTGGCAAGTTTTAGGCGTTTGCAAAAACAAATTCAACGGTGTTTCGTGCGGGGAAACCGATAATCAAGACGTATCCGATAGCGATGTCGGCACTAAGCAAGAGCCTACTTGCAACAAAGGCGCTATTCGCAGTTACGTTTACAACGGTTTCGAGCTACTTTACGAAGAATCCGATACCGACGTTTTGCATAGATATTACGATTCGGCATCTAAGGTTGATAAGCGCATAGAAAGTTCTATCACCGGCGTCGGCACTCACGTTTACGAAATATCCGAGCTGCCCAATATCGTGATGCTAGGCGAACCGAAAAACGCCCTTTGCTCTAACGACGGCAACGAGGCTGTGTTTACTTGCGCGGATTGCGGAAAGCACTTTATAGTGTTAGTAAAATACCCGCACTCTAAGCCCACCGATCCTAGTTCGATAACCCACACCGACGCGACTTGCGTCGACGACGAAAAAACTCAATACACGTGCACTACGTGCAACGAGCCCGTTGTTATCGTCGGTGAACCGAAGCTCGGGCACGACGTAGAAGTTACTATCGTTACCGAGCCGACTGCGGTTGCCGAAGGCAAGGTTAAAGTAACTTGCAAGCACGAGGGTTGCAGTATTAACGATAGTGCGGATTCCGAAGTCGTTTTACCCAAGTTCAACGGCGACTCTAGCGAAAACGTAAAAATCGAAAGTAACTCTAAAACGGAATTCAACAAGTTGACGAATTGCGCTACGCGAACCGTTACGACGTATACTTATTACTATAAATCCGTTAGCTCGGCTTCGAGCGATGCAGAATGGATCAAGTTAAAAACGTATACCGTTGCCACCGAGTGGACTAGCGGGCATCCCGAGGACGGCGCGGGCGAAACGATTATAGAAGTTAGAATAAACGGCGTTTATTACAGAGGCTATATTTGTTCCGCATGCGGTAAGTTCATAGTAATACAAGAAGTTTAATAATTAAATAACCAAACTAAATTCCGCCCGACGGTTTTTCGTCGGGCGGATTTATTATATAACGGTATTTAATATAATACGATGCGTTTAATATAAAAAAGAATATAAGCAAAAACCCGCTCGACGTATTTCGGGCGGGTTAATAGTTAAAAAAGGCTGTACGTTCCGCTTTGACGTTCCGCACCGACGCGTTACGGCGGCAGGTGGCTACTGCAAAGCTCCCTTATGGCACACGGGACAAAACCGCTTAGTGCTGCTATATCCCTATCCTGACACGGTTCACGGCAGCCCGTTGCATAAGACCTTGCGATCAACGCTCCTTACCGACGGCGGCCCGTCCATACGGAGCGCCTAGGCGGACATTTCGACCTTGCTATAGCGGATTGCAAGTGTAGGGCACCGCTAACTCCCCATCTAGTACAGCCTTATAATTTTATAACAAATTTTAAAACAAATCAAGCAAAAACCGCGCGTAATTAAAAATCGCGCGTAAAAAGTGCGGTTTTTGTGCGGTTCGTATTGTTTTAGTGCTGTTTCGGTGTTGTTTATTCAAAATCACGGTTAAAAACGAGGGCTTGCGCCTTAAAACGCTTTACAATTTTTCGCGTATTTGTTAAAATATCTAAGTAAATTGATTGCGTAGCGGAAACAAGCCGAAAAGTTAAGCTATATTGCCGACGTGGTTAGCGAGCTCGGGGCGGTGCAAGCCGAGTTATAGCCCTTTTTTAGGTATCCTTCCGTAGCACGGCCGTGAAGGCGTGGCGCTATCGGCTTTATTTCGGCGGCTTTGCCGATTATTAGTTGATTGCGCGGGCGAAATAGCGGGCGCGTTCCGCCGCGATAAGGCGATTAAAGTGCGATATTTTTAAGCGGGTTTGCGCGGCTTTTGCCGCCGCACGTTTAGATTTATCGAATAAGAGTGGTACCGCGGAATTTCCGTCTCTTGATAAAGCGAAAAAGGCTTAATCGGGGCGGGCTTTTTTTATCTTGCGGGGTAACGCGGCAAAGTTCGCGGAAAAAATTTTTTGCCTAACGCTTTTAGTTTCGCGGCGTTAAACCGCTGCGTTAAAAGCCTAAGCCTTTTAAAAAGCAAACGAGCCACGCGCCGCGTAAAAAATCAAAAAACGACTATTAAAAAACCACGCGTTAAAATAAACGAAAAGGAGAGAGTTATGTATAAAAAAGTAGATAATTCACTTAATTTTTTAGATCGCGAAAAGCAAATTTTGCAGTTTTGGAACGAGCAAAAAATCTTCGAAGAGAGCATGGATAAGCGCAAGGACGGCGAAGAGTTTTGCTTTTACGACGGGCCGCCCACGGCAAACGGCAAGCCGCACATAGGGCACGTTTTAACGCGCGTTATGAAAGATATAATTCCGCGCTACAAAACGATGAAAGGCAAGCACGTTGCAAGAAAGGCGGGCTGGGATACTCACGGCTTGCCCGTAGAGCTTGAAATCGAAAAAAAGCTCGGGCTAGACGGCAAGCAAGATATCGAAAAATACGGAATAGAGCCGTTTATTAAACAATGCAAGCAAAGCGTATGGAAATACGTCGACGAATGGCGCAAAATGTCCGACAGGTTGGGCTATTGGGTAGATATGGATCACCCCTACGTTACCTACGACGATAACTATATCGAATCGGAATGGTGGGCGCTTAAAAAAATTTGGGAAAAAGGCTTGCTTTACAAGGGCTATAAAATCGTGCCTTATTGCCCTCGTTGCGGCACGGCGCTTTCTTCGCACGAAGTGGCTCAAGGGTATAAAGAGGTAAAAGAAAAGTCTGTTTTCGTTAAGTTTAAAGTTAAGGGCGAGGATAAATATTTCCTCGCATGGACTACCACGCCCTGGACGTTGCCCTCTAACGTTGCGCTGTGCATGAACGCTAACGAAAATTATAGCGAAATAATCGCGGAGGACGGCACGCATTATATTCTTGCGGAGGCGCTTTGCTCTAAGCTGTTTGAAAACTATCAAACGGTTAGCGTAAAAACGGGTAAAGAATACGAATTTACCGAATACGAGCCGATGTTTGATTATGCGTTAGGTAGTTTTAAAGAAAAGGCTTATTACGTAACCAACGCAGACTACGTAACTTTAACCGACGGCACGGGCATAGTTCACATTGCGCCCGCTTTCGGTGAAGACGATAGCTTGGTCGGCAAAAAATACGATTTACCGTTCGTGCAAATGGTAGATTCGCGCGGGCGGTTTATCGACGAAGTTACCGATTATAAAGGGCAGTTTTGCAAGGACGCTGATAAGCAGATTATTGCCGATTTAAAGGCGCGCGGCGTGCTGTTTAAAGAAATGCTTTACGAACACAGCTATCCGTTCTGCTGGCGCTGCAACACTCCGCTTTTATATTACGCACGCAGCAGCTGGTTTATTAAAACCACCGCCGTGCGCGAACAATTGCTTAAAGCCAACGCCTCCGTTAACTGGATTCCCCCCACGATAGGCACGGGCAGAATGGGCAATTTCTTAGAAAACGTTATCGATTGGGGGCTTTCGCGCGAGAGATATTGGGGCACTCCGCTGCCGGTATGGGTGTGCGCGGATTGCGGCAAGGTGCACGTTATAGGGTCTAGGCAAGAGCTTAGCGAACTTAGCGGCAAGCCCGACGTAGAGCTTCACCGCCCGTATATCGACGAGGTTACCTTTAAGTGCGATAAGTGCGGCGGGCAAATGCACCGCGTTAAAGACGTTATCGACTGTTGGTTCGATTCGGGTTCTATGCCGTTTGCGCAACTGCATTACCCGTTTGAAAATAAAGAACTTTTTGAAAAACGTTTCCCCGCCGATTTTATCAGCGAGGCGGTTGACCAAACGCGCGGCTGGTTTTACACCTTGCTTGCCGTTTCGGTATTGCTGTTCGATAAAGCGCCCTTTAAAAATTGCATAGTTCTAGGGCACGTCAACGATAAAAACGTCATAAAAATGAGCAAACACATAGGTAACGTGGTAGATCCGTGGAGCGTTTTGGATAAACAAGGCGCAGACGCGGTAAGGTGGTATTTTTACACTTCTTCCGCGCCGTGGTTACCTTCGCGCTTTTACGAGGAAGCCGTTAGCGAAGGGCAGCGCCGTTTTATGGGCACGCTATGGAACACTTACGCGTTCTTCGTGCTTTACGCCGAAATCGATAAATATAACCCCGCTAACTACAAGCTTGAAGATTGCAAGCTTAGCCTTATGGATAAGTGGGTGCTTTCTAAGCTGAACACCCTCGTTAAAGACGTCGACGACGGGCTTAACGATTATAAAATATTCGAAACCGCGCGCCAAATCGAGGCTTACGTAGACGAGCTTTCTAACTGGTACGTTCGCCGCGGCAGAGAACGGTATTGGGGCAGCGATATGACCGACGATAAAATCGCCGCGTATACCACGCTATGGACGGTTTTGGTAACGCTTTCTAAACTGCTTGCGCCCTACGTTCCCTTTATGGCTGAAAGCATATATTTGAATTTAGTTCCCGAATTTTTCAAATGCGCGCCTAAGTCGGTGCATTTGTGCGACTTCCCCGTTTGCAACGAAAACCTCGTTGATAACGAGTTAGAGGCGGGAATGGAAGACGTTTTGAATATAGTAATTTTGGGCAGAAGCGCAAGAAATTCGGCTAACGTTAAAAACAGGCAGCCCTTGAATAAACTTTACGTCGCCACCGATAGGGCGGTTAAACTTACGGACGGGCTTTACGCCATCGCACGTGACGAGCTAAACGTTAAGCAAGTTGAAATTTTAAGCGACGCTTCGCGCTTCGTTAACTATAAAATTAAACCGCAGTTAAAAACATTAGGTCCTAAATACGGCAAAAAACTAGGCGCTATTCGCACATTTTTAGATAGCTGTAACGCAAGCGAAGTCGTTTCTACCGTAAAGGCGGGCAAGGTTTACTCTGCCGAAATAGACGGCGATACGGTTGAATTTACGCTTGACGACTTGCTTATTTCAAGCGAGAGCGCCGAAGGCTACGTTTCGGCAAGCGAAAACGGGCTTACCGTCGTGCTAGACGTACACATAACCGAAGAACTGCTTTTAGAGGGCGTTCTGCGCGAGCTGGTTTCGAAAATTCAGACCATGCGCAAAGAGGCTGGCTTCGAGGTTACGGATAGAATTATTATAAGATACCGCGCGGAGGGTAACGCACTTAAAGTGCTGTGCGATAAGGCGGAGGAGCTTAAAACCGCCGTGCTCGCCGAAAAGCTTATAGGTGAAGATCCCGAAACCGCAGGATTTAAAAAAGAATTAGACCTAGGCGGCGAAAAAGTAACCGTTTCGGTTGAAAAAATAAGCTAACGGAGCGGGTTATGAATTGCGCTAACGGATGGAAAGATTTTTCCGTCGTCGCCACGGGCGACGGTTATAAGCTCGAACGCTGGGGCAACGTGGTGCTTTTGCGCCCCGATCCTCAGGTTATTTGGCCGTCTGCTATAGATATGGAAAAATACGCGGGGCTCAACGCGAAATATACGCGCAGCTCTTCGGGTGGCGGAGCTTGGGAATATCTTAAAAAAACGCCGGACGATTGGACTGTGAGTTACGGCGAATTAACCTTTAAAATTAAGCCTATGGGCTTTAAACACACGGGGCTATTCCCCGAACAAGCCGTAAATTGGGATAAAACCGCCGCGCTTATTAAAAACGCGGGCAGACCTATAAGCGTGCTTAACCTTTTTGCTTACACGGGTGGGGCAACCGTTGCGTGTTTAAAAGCGGGCGCAAGCGTTTGCCATGTAGACGCCAGCAAAGGTATGGTAGAGCGCGCGGGCGAAAACGTAAGGCTTTCGGGCTTGGCTAGCGCCCCCGTTCGCTATATTATAGACGACTGCAAAAAATTCGTTATGCGCGAAATTAAGCGCGGCCGCCGCTACGACGCGATTATAATGGACCCGCCCAGCTACGGCAGAGGTCCTAACGGCGAAATGTGGAAAATCGAAAGCGAGCTTTACCCGCTGGTCGAGCTTTGCCGCGAGGTTTTATCCGATAATCCGCTGTTCTTTTTGGTTAACAGCTATACGACGGGGCTACAGCCGCAAGTTTTAAAAAACGTGCTGTCGCTTGCATTAAAGGGCTTAAACGGCACGATAGAGGCTTACGAAGTAGGCTTGCCTACCGAGGAGGGAATAGTTCTTCCTTGCGGCGCCAGCGGGTTGTTTTACAGCGGAAAATAATCCCTAATAAATTTATAAAAAGTGCCGATAACGGGCTTATAGCCCCACTTATTTAAAAAACACACCGCAAAAAACGCGGAAAAGGAGCGCGCTTATGATAAATATAACGAGCGACGATTTAGTAATTTTATATGAGGATAATCACGTTATAGTGGTTTTAAAGCCGCAAAACGTGCCTTGTTGCGAAGACCAAAGCAAGGATACGGATTTACTCACCCTCGTTAAAGAATACGTTCGCAAAAAATACGATAAAAAGGGCAACGTATACGTAGGACTTGTTCATCGGCTAGATAGGGTTACGGGCGGCGTTATGGTGTTTGCAAAAAGCACCAAGGCTGCCTCGCGCTTATCCGAGCAAATGGCTAACGGCGACTTTGAAAAAAAGTATTTGGCTGTTTTAACAAAAAAACCGCCTGAAAACCGCGCCGTCCTGCGCCATTATTTAAAAAAGAATCCCATAAACAATATGGTTTACACTTGCCCGCCTACCGTTGAGGGCGCTAAGTTTTGCGAACTTGAATATAACGTTTTGCAAGAACAAAAGGGTTTAACGCTGGTAAAAGTAATTTTACACACGGGCAGAACGCATCAAATTCGCGTTCAAATGTCCGCAATAGGCTGCCCGCTTTACGGCGACATGCGCTACGGCGGCGAAAACGCCAAAAAGGGCAATATCGCGCTGTGGGCAACCTCGCTTGCCTTTTCTCACCCCGTTTCAAAGG
>CAYZWD010000021.1:0-8948 GCA_964482115.1 uncultured Acidiphilium sp.
ATTATGGACAATATAGATAAATACACCCCTTCGGTGCGCAAGGCGATATTAAGCGCGAACGCCGTTTCTAAAAGTTTCGGCGTAAAATACGTGGGCAGCGAGCAAATAATTTACGGGCTTATTTTGTGCGCGGATTGCAGAGCGGCTAAGCTTTTAGCAAAATACGGCGTTACGAAAAGCGCTTTTTTCGCCGAACTTAAAAAAGAAATATCCGTTGGGTTCGAATGCGACGGTTTCACCCCCAACGCGAAAAGCATGCTCGAGGAGGCGGCTTTAATCGCTTACGATTCGGGGCTTAAATACGTTGCCACCGAGCATATACTTTTAGCCGTTTTGCGCACGGAATGCAGGGCGTGCGCCATAATTAGGCGGCTAACCGCCAACATGCGCGAACTGCAAGAAAGTACCGAGCGCGAAGTTTTCGGCTTTAATTCCTCCGCTCCCGTTTCGCCCGTTTCGGCGGAGATCGGCGTAAGCACTCAAAACTTAACCGCAAACGGTGGCGAACGCCCCACAAACGGCAATTATTACGCGAACTCGGCGGGCGCATTTTCTCAAAACGAAAGCTCCGCTTATAAAAACGGTGCAAAAAACGGCACGGAAAGCGGCGCTAAAAACTTAGCAAAAAACAGCGAAAGCGTTAAGGCGGGCGGTGAAAACAATCCGCTTAGCGGCTTTGGCGTGGATATAACCGAACGCGCCGAAAACGGCAAGTTAGACCCGGTTATCGGGCGCGAAAAAGAAATAGCGCGCATAGTTCAAACGCTTTCGCGCAGAACGAAAAACAGCCCCGTTTTAGTAGGCGAGGCCGGCGTTGGCAAAAGCGCGGTGGTAGAGGGCTTGGCAATAGCCATAGCGCGCGGCGAAGTGCCCGAAAATTTAGCGGGCAAGCGCATATTTTCGCTAGACGTTTCTAATTTAATAGCGGGCGCGTCTTACCGCGGCGAGTTTGAAAAACGCTTTACCGATGCTATCGAATACGTAAAAAACAATCCGCAAATAATATTGTTTATCGACGAAATTCACAATCTTACGGGGGCCGGCGCTTCGGGCGAGGGGCATTTAGACGCCGCGGAAATGTTAAAACCCGCTTTAGCGCGCGGCGAATTTCAGCTTATAGGAGCAACCACTTACGACGAATACCGTAAGTATATCGAAAAAGATCCGGCGTTAGAGCGCCGCTTTCAACCCGTAGCGGTAGAGCCGCCGTCGTCGGAAAACGCAAAAATAATACTAAAGGGCTTGCGCGATAAATACGAGGCGCACCACAAAGTAAGAATAACCGACGAGGCTATATCCGCCGCGGTAGACCTATCCGTGAGGTATATAACGGATAGAAATTTACCCGATAAAGCGATAGATTTAATCGACGAAACGGCAGCCAAAGCGCGGCTAAAAAGCTCCGATTATTCGCAAGAGCTTAACGAAAAGCGCGCTCAGCTCGAAACCGCCACTAACGACGCGGCGTATTATCTGCGCGAGGGCTTAACCGAAGATGCCGCGGAGGCAGAGCGAAATCGCCGCCTCTTAATGCAAGAAATAAGCGAAATTCAGCAGCGCCGCCTAGAAAAACGCTCGCTCGCCCGCCCGATAGTAACTGCGGAGGACGTAGCCGCTACCGTAAGCGAAATTACGGATATTCCTTTAACCAAAATAGAAAAAAGCGAAGCCGCTCGGTTGATAAATTTAGAAAACGAACTGCATTCGCGCGTGGTCGGGCAAGAGGACGCCGTTCGTGCCGTGGCAAGGGCTATACGCAGGGCGCGCGCCAACCTTAAAGACCCTAACAGACCTATAGGCTCGTTCATATTCGCAGGGCCTACCGGCGTTGGCAAAACCGAGCTTTCTAAAGCGCTTGCAGAGGCTGTTTTCGGCGACGAGAACGCCATTATTCGCGTCGATATGAGCGAGTATATGGACAGAGGTTCTTCAAGCAAGCTAATAGGCGCGGCGCCGGGGTTGGTCGGGTATGAAGAAGAAGGTCAGTTAACCGGCAAAGTTCGCAAAAAGCCTTATTCGGTGGTACTGTTCGACGAAATAGAAAAAGCACACCCCGATATATTCGACCTAATGCTACAAATCCTTGACGACGGCAGACTTACCGACGGCAAAGGTAAAACCGTAGATTTTAAAAACACAGTTATAATAATGACTTCGAACGTAGGCGCTCAGGCGGTAATGCGCATGCCCGCGTTCGGATTCGGGGGGGAGGAACAAAAAATCGAAAACGCCGCCCTCGAACAACTAAAAAAGCAATTCAGACCCGAGTTTTTAAACCGCGTAGACGATATCGTTTATTTCCGCAAATTAACTTACGACGAATGCGGAAAAATCTTAGAGATATTGCTCGCGGGGTTAAAAAAACGGCTTTTAAGCAACGGAATAGTGTTAGAAATCGACGATTCCGCCAAAACCGAGCTGTTAAAACGCGGTTACGACGAAGAATACGGCGCGCGCCCGCTAAAACGGGTAGTTCGCCGCGAAATCGAAGATATGCTTTCCGACGAATTGATAACGGGCAAACTTGCCTCCGGCGATAAAATCGTGCTATACGCCGACGAAACGAGCGGCGCGATAAGATACGCGCTGATATAATTAAAAAGAAGTCGGGCAAACGGCGAAATCGCGGGGGGGAACGGCGAAAGCCTTAAAACGGCGAAAGCTTTAAAACGGCAAGCGCCAAAAGCGCCCAAAAAGCGCCGCTAAAAAACAGCCGAACAACGCCGAGCGTAGCGGCTACAAAGCGGCAAAAAAACAAATTAAGGGAGAACGAATATGAAAGTTGAAATCAACGCAAAAAACTATCAGGTAAACGAAAAACTGCGCGAGGTTATCGAAAAAAAGCTTGGCAAGCTAGATAAATATTTTGACGGTGAAGCAGGCGTTAACGTATATTTGAAGCGTGAAAACCGCGATTGTAAAATCGAGGTAGAGTTGCGCTATAAAACGGCGGCTTTGCGCGCGCAAGCGTATGCGGAAAACTTTTACGACGGAATAGATTTAGTAGTTCCTAAGCTCGAAAAACAAATTTATAAACACCGTTCTAAGCTCGAAAAGCAGCTGCGCAGTTCGGCATTCGAGCAAGACGCCTTTACCGCGGAAGAGTTGCGCCCCGCAAAAATAGTAAAAACCAAACGTTTTGCGCTTAGGGCGATGTCTATAGCGGAGGCTACGGAAGAGTTCGAAATGCTAGGCCACACCTTTTACGTGTTTATCGACGAGGCGGACGGCAAAACTAAGGTTTTATATCTGCGCGACGACGGCGAGTTCGGGCTTATCGAACCCGTTAAACAATAAAACGCGAATAAGTTGCGGATAATGCGGAATAAAGCCGCGTAAAACGGCAAAACCGCAAAAAAGCGAACGGCGTTAAAAGCTAACGCGTGTTTACCGTAAAAATTGAAAATAATACGCTTTTTCGCGTTTTTATAAAAGTAATTTAACAAAAACCGTTTAAAATTTATAAGAAAAAAGAATAAGATAAAGCGGGCGGGCGGCGCAAAAAAACGCGCCGCCCGAGCTCTTTTAAACTGAGTTCGATAATACGAAAATGGAAATAGGAATATCCACGGCGACCTTGTTCGGTCGCCTTTACAACGAAGACGCGTTAGAAGTTTTAAACGAGCTCGACGCGCGCGTGTGCGAGGTTTTTTTAGAAACCTATTGCGAATACACCCAAAGTTTTGCAAAGCTTTTAAAATCGCGGTTAGGCGGGTTAAAAGTGCACTCGTTGCACACGCTAAACACGCATTTCGAGCCGCAACTTTATTCCACGTGCGAGCGCACTTATAACGACGCGTTAAAAATATTTGAAAACTGTTTAAAAGTCGGCAAAGTTTTAGGCGCATCTAACTATACCTTGCACGGCAGGGCGAAGTTTAAAAAGGGCGCGCGGTTCGATAATTACGAGCAGCTCGGAACTTATACCGCCGCACTTTGCGATTTAGCCGAAAAATATAAAATGAACGTGTGCGTCGAAAACGTAGAGTGGGCTTTTTACGATAGCCCGGGGTTTTATTCTAAGCTTAAAGCTTACGCCCCCAAGCTTTGCGCTTGCTTAGACGTAAAGCAAGCAAGGGTTAGCGGGTTCGATTATAAAAAATACGCCGAGGATATGGCGGGCGGTTTAAAAACCGTACATTTAAGCGACGTCGACGAGCTGGGTAATACGGCGCTTCCTTCAAAAAAAGGCTGTTTCGATTTTGAAGAGCTTTTTAGAATTTTAAAAGCTAACGGTTTTAACGGTAACTGTTTGATAGAAGTTTATAAAGAAAATTACGAAAATTACGGCGATTTAAAAGCTTCGCTCGAATATCTTAGAAATATAAAAGAAAAGGTTTTCGGCTAAGTTTTTGCGGGTTTTTCGCGGATATTCGATAAAATATAAGTCAATATCCGCGGAGAGATAAACCGCTAACCGATAATATATAATAAAAAGCAATAAATTTTTTTAGGAGATAGATATGAGAATTGACAAAACTTGGCGCGAGCAAATGCGCCTCAGGCTCGACTACAACAACATGATGAAACCCTACGTCGGAAGCGAGGGTTTTACGGACGCAGACCTCAACGCCGGCAAGGATTTGTGCAAGCACGCTTACGATAACGTAGCGGCGGGCAGAGGTAAGGGCATGATGGGCTGGACCGATCTTCCTTATAACCAAGCGGACGTCGTTGCGGATATTATCGATACCGCAAAAAAGGTTAGAAGAAGTTGTGAATATTTCGTAGTTTTAGGCATAGGCGGCAGCGCGTTAGGTCCTATCGCGGTAGCTCAAGCTCTTTGCCATTTACATCACAACGATTTGCCGCGTTCTAAGCGCAAAGCTCCCAAGTTTTACGTTGAGGATAACGTAGATCCCGAGCGTATGGCTGCGCTTTTAGACGTTATCGACCCCGCAAAAACCGTATTTAACGTAATAACCAAAAGCGGCGCTACCAGCGAAACGATGACTCAATATCTCGTTATTTGGGATATACTTAAAAAAGCGCTCGGCGACGACGCTAAAAATCACATAATAGCCACCACTTCCGAAACCAAGGGCAATCTTATAAAAATAGCTAAGGCAGAG
Organism: uncultured Acidiphilium sp.; assembly: GCA_964482115.1. Lineage (GTDB taxonomy): Bacteria > Bacillota > Clostridia > Christensenellales > Borkfalkiaceae > HGM11416. The sequence goes on from CAYZWD010000021.1 coordinate 5,073, forward strand.
GGGTTTAAAACCTTTTATATTCCGGACGGCGTAGGCGGAAGATTTTCGCAACTTTGCCCCGTAGGTTTATTGCCCGCCGCCGTTTTGGGTATAGATATTAAGCTTATGCTCGAAGGCGCTAAGTATATGGATAAAATATGCATGAATAAGGACATGCGCAAAAATCCCGCTCTTTTAAGCGCTTTATTGCAATATATGTCTATCAATCGCGGCAAAAACGTATCGGTTATGATGCCTTACGCGGATAGCCTAAAATATATTGCGGACTGGTATTGCCAAATCTGGGGCGAAAGCTTAGGTAAGCAAGTTAACAAAGAGGGCGAAGAGGTTAACGCAGGTCAAACCCCCGTTAAATCGCTCGGCGTTACCGATCAACACAGCCAAGTTCAGCTTTACACCGAGGGGCCTTACGATAAAGTAGTTACCCTTATCGGGGTAGACAGATACCGTTCCGAAGTGGTTATAAGCGAGGGTTGCAAAGATATTGCGGACGTAAACTTCCTTTGCGGGCATACTATGAACGAGCTTATTTCGGCGGAGCGCAGCGCCACCGAATACGCGCTTACCGCAAAAGGCAGGCTTAACCATACCATTTATTTGCCCGAAGTTAACGCTTTCACCATCGGCGAATTGCTTTATTTTTACGAGATGGAAACCGCGTTTATGGGCGAAATGCTCGAAATCGATACCTATAACCAACCCGGCGTAGAAAACGGCAAAAACGCTACTTACGCTTTGCTCGGCAGAAAGGGTTACGAAAACAAAAAACAAGAGTTAGACGGCGCTACCGCTAAATCGGATAAATACGTTATCTAATTTTTAACGGTTGAAAAACGACTAAAATTAAAAATTAATAAAGGTAATATTTTTCGTGCGCGTAAATATAATTAAATAAGGTTTAAACGCGTAGTAAATATGAAAAAATTATCTTTAAAGGGCATGCGCGCGCTAGCGGGGGCGGTTATGGCTTGCCTAGCCGTCACCGTTGGCGTCGTGTGCTTTTTTTATAGCGGCGGAGCGGTTACCGTAAGTACGGCTCAACCGTCGCCGGTGTATTTCGGCAACCGCCAAAGCGATAAAATAGCGCTCATGTTTAATTGCTACGAGGGCGCGGATATTATCGAAAAAATCGCCTTAACGCTTGAAAAACGCGGGCTTAAAGCAACGTTTTTCGTTGGCGGGTGTTTTATAGACGATAAACCCGAGCTGCTTAAAAGGTTATGCGAGGGCGGGCACGAAATAGGCAATCACGGTTATTTTCATAAGGCGCACTCTAAGCTTTCCGAAAAGCAAAATCTTAGCGAAATAGAGGCTACGCACGCCTTGGTTAAAGGGGTGTGCGGGGTGGAACCTTCGCTTTTCGCACCCCCTTCGGGCGATTTTTCGCGCGTTACGCTAAATTGCGCTAAAAGCCTTGGCTATAAAACGATTATGTGGAGCAAGGATACCGTCGATTGGCGCGATAAAAACGCGGATATAGTTTTTAAGCGCGCAACGAACGGCGTTATAGGCGGCGATTTTATATTGATGCACCCAAAAGAGCACACGCTGGCAGCGCTAGATAAAATCTTAGATTTTTACGAAAAAGTCGGGCTTATTCCGGTAACGGTAACCGAGTGCATGCAATAACGGTTTTATCGGCGGCGTAAAGCAAGCGGGCGGCGTGAAACAAGCGGGCGGCGTAAATCAAGCGGGCGGCTTAAATCAAGCGGGCGGCTTAAAGCAAGCGGGCGGCTTAAAGCAATTGAAAAGCGCTAAGCAAGATGGCGGCGTAAATCAAGCATGGGCGCTATCTTGTGCGAAAACGCTTAAGCGGCGATGCTGCGGCGTGTTGTAATCCGCGCGGTATTAAACTTAAAGGAATTAAAAAAATGGTAAACGTAAAAACCTATCCTAACGGGCTTAGGGTAATAGTAAACGAACTAAACTGCTTTCGCTCGGTGGCGGTGGGCGTGTTCGTGGGCACGGGTAGCAGCCGCGAAAGCGCCGAAGAAAACGGAATATCGCATTTTATAGAGCACGTTAATTTTAAAGGCACTAAAACGCGCTCCGCTTACGATATTTCGGACCAAACCGAGGGCGTAGGTGCACAGCTCAACGCCTATACCGCTAAAGACGTAACTTGTTATTATATAAAGTGCACGGACGAGCGGCTTAGTGAAAGCTTTGAAGTGCTATCCGACTTGTTTTTAAATTCGACCTATCCCGAAGACGAGCTGGATAAAGAGCGCGGGGTGGTTATAGAAGAAATAAAAATGGTCGAAGATACGCCGGACGAGCTTTGCATAGATTGTTTAGCTAACGCTTATTTCGGCGACCGCGGCTACGGCGCTACCATTTTAGGGCCCGAAAAAAACGCCGCGCGTTTTACCCGTGCGGACGTTTTAAACTATAAAGCCAAGCACTACTCGCCCGATAACGTGGTAATTTCGTTTGCGGGTAACGTAAAATTTAACGCGGCTGTCGCGTTGGTAGATAGGTTTTTCGAGCAATTTATAGCGCAAAAAAGCGGGTTATCCCCTAAAAATTACGCGCCTAAGATAGAGAGAAAGTTTAATTCGCTTTGCATAAACAAACCCGTTGAACAATCGCACGTGGCGGTGGGCTTTTCTTCCGCGAGCGGGCAAAGCGAGGATAAATTGCCCGTGCTCCTCGTAAACTCGGTGCTAGGCGGGGGAATGAGTAGCCGTTTGTTTCAAACCGTGCGCGAAAAGTTAGGGCTTGCTTATTCGGTTTATTCTTATGCCTCGGTTTATAAAGAAGTGGGCGTTTTGTATTTATATGCGGCAACGAGCGGCAAAAACGCTAAAAACGCATACGGCGAATTGCTTAACGAAATGCGGCTTTTATCCGAAAAAGGCATAACTCAAAACGAGCTTGACCGCGCGAAAGAGCTTATAAAGGGTTCTACCGTGCTGTCGGGCGAAAGCACGTCTAGCAGAATGGCTTCGTTCGGCAAGCGCTTGCTTTTGTTCGGAGAAGTCTTCGACGAATCGCGCGAGCTTAAAAAAGTTTCGGATATAACGCTGGATAAAGCTAACGAAATTGCCGCAAAATATTTTTCGCCCGAAAAACGCGCCGCGGCGATAGTCGGCAAAAACGTTTCGCCGCTTAAATAATGCGTAAAAGGCAACTAAAATAAAATTATTTTAACAAATCGTCGGCTGTGAAATAGCCGACTTTTTCTTTTAACAAGCGGCTTAAACAAAGCAACGCTCCTTTTGCAAAAACGCTTTTATCGCTAGCCCTGTGAATAACTTCAACTTGCTCGCCCTCGCCAAAAAACGTAATTTTATGTTCACCTGCGGCGTTGCCCCCGCGCACCGAAAACACTTGTTTTATGGCTAGTTTTTGGCTTAAAAGTAAAGCCGTGCCGCCGGGTGCGTCCTTTTTTTGAGCGCCGTGCGTTTCTATAAGCGCTTTGTCGTAGCCGCTTAAACTTTGGTTAAGTAAGTTTGCCGCGCGCAAAACCGCGTGCAAAGACGCCGAAAAATTAACGTCCACGCAAATAGGCACGCTTTTAGCCGCCTCTTTTGCCTTCGCATAAAAATCGGGTTTAAGCGCGGTAGTGCCGCAAACTAGGGCGGCGCTATTATTTTTGCAAAAATCCAGCGCTAAATCGGCAAGATCGGGCGACGAAAAATCTATAACCGCGTCAACGCGTTCGGTTACGTTTCTCGGCTTATCGTAAACGCGAACTGATTTAAGCGATTTTTGGTTTTTAGCCGCTTTTTTGTCTACTCCGCCAACCACAAAAAAACCGTAGTAATCGGCAAGCTCGCAAACGCAAGAGCCTATTCTTCCGTTAATTCCGCAAATCAAAAGTTTTTTCATTTTTTTCCTTTAATTTTTAATTAAAAAGCTAAAAAGCTATAT
>CAYZWD010000022.1:0-8912 GCA_964482115.1 uncultured Acidiphilium sp.
ATAATAAACGTGCGGCGACAAAAGGAGTAACGATAACATGCAACGCGAAAATATAATAAATTCAACTAACGAAACCAACCTTAACGAACTGCTAACCTTTAAGCGCCCCGGCTTTTTTAATCGACTAAAAAGCATGCTCGGCGTAGATTTTTACAGACTGACTCACACCCCGCTTTTTTATATTTTTTTGGCGATAGCCGCGATTATTCCGGCAATGCTAATAGCCATGCCGCAAAGCGGGCAAAACGCCGAACAAACCGCGCCCGTTTTTACCAACGTTTGGCAAGCTATCGCAGCGGATTACCCGATTTACGGCTTCGAAGGCATCGATAAATACGCAAACATGAATATGGTGTTTATTTTCGGCGGCATAATGGTTTCGATATTTATTGGGCACGATTACAAAAGCGGATACGTAAAACAACTATTTACCGCGCATTCTAAAAAATGCGACTATATGCTTTCTAAAAGCCTAACCTGCGCGTTCGCAATGGCGTGTACGTGCTTAACTTATCTAATCGGCGCGATTGCCGCGGGGGCAATTTGCAAAATGCCCTTTAACGCAAACTTTTTAGGGCTAGTTTGCGCAATTATAGGAAAAATACTTTTGAGCCTCGGCTGGGCTAGTCTTTATACTTTTTTAAACGTTATTTTCAGAAAATATTTCGGAATTTCTATAGTTTCTTCATTCTTTTTCGGAACGGGCGTTTTAATAATAGGCGTAGGCTCTATAATCGGCGCAACGCCTTTACTCAACGCGTTTTTATACGGCGCTTCGGTTTACGCGTGCTTATCTAGCACACCGCTTAACGTTTTGGTTTGCTTAACGACTTCAGCCGCAGCTTTCGCTATATACAACGCGGCGGGCACGCTTTTGCTTAGTAAAAGCGACGTTTATTAAGCTCGGCATCGATATAACCGTTTCTTTAAAATTTAAGGTGATAAAAATGTACGAATCAAACGCGATAAAAATTAGCAATCTTACAAAAAATTTCGGCGCGAAACAAGCGCTTAAGGGGGTAAACCTGACCGTGCCCGTAGGCAGCATTTTCGGATTTATAGGCGAAAACGGTAGCGGCAAATCTACCACCGAAAAGATAATTTGCGGACTTTTGCACGCGGACGGCGGCACGGTAGAACTTTTCGGAAAGCCGCATTCGGACCAAACCGTTCGCTCTAAAATAGGCGTTTTAATAGAATCGCCGGGGTGCTTCCCCAACCTAACCGTTTGGAAAAATTTAACGTTGCAAGCGGCAAATTTAAACCTAAAAAACCCAAGTGATAAAATTCGCGAGGTTTTAACACTCGTAAGAATGGAAGGCGCGGCCGGCAATAAATATAAAAACTGTTCGCTGGGCATGAAACAGCGCGTAGGCATAGCTATGGCACTTTTAGGCAACCCCGAACTTTTGGTTTTAGACGAACCCGTTAACGGACTAGACGCCGACGGCATGCGTATTTTGCGCGAGGTTTTAACCGATTTAACCCAAAACCACGGCTGCACCGTGCTTATATCTTCGCACGTTTTAAGCGAGCTTGAAAAAATAGCCACGCATTACGCGATTATTCGCGGCGGAAAAATAATTAAGCAAATAACCGCCGAAGAACTAGATAGCAGCTGCCCGACTTACGCCGCGATTAAAGCCAAAAACATGCTTAAAGCTAAAACCGCGCTATCGCAAAAATATTCGCGCGTGGTTGAAGACGAAAAAGGTTTTTTACGCGTATACGATAACCAAAAAAATCAAGACATCGTTAACTTTCTTTATCAAAACGGCGTTACCGTTAACGAAGTTTCGCGCCAAAAAATCAGCCTTGAAGAATATTACGCTAATTTAAGTTATTAAGGAGCAAAACGTCATGCACGCCACACAAAAAACAAATAAAACGAACAACAACGGCAACTTTTTTTATCGCCTAAAAAGCATGCTCAAAGTCGACGGAACGCGAATGTTCACCACACCGCTTTTTTATATTTTCGTTGGAATCGCATTTATAATACCTATTCTTATTCTGGTTATGACAACCATGACGGGCGGATCGACCGACGGAAGCGCCGCGGCTGCGTTTGAAAACGTTTGGCAAATTATAGGCACGATTTCGGTAGGCGCAATTTCGGTAGGCGCGGCGGCAATTTCTACGGGTTCTATCGCCGTCGGCGCGGGCGCGGGAGGTTTCGGCGCGGGAGCGGCGGGTTCGTTAGACTCTACGGGCGCGGGAGCTATGGATTTAACTTCCACGTGCAATATAAATCTACTATTTTTTGCCGTAGCGGTTTTGGTTTGCTTATTTATTTCAGCCGATTTTAAAAGCGGATACGCAAAAAATCTTTTTACCGTGCGCGCAAAAAAAAGCGACTACGCCGCCTCTAAAATAATTATTTGTTTTATTGCAAGCGCGTGCTTGTTTATAGCATTTTTTATAGGCGCGATAATAGGCGGGGCTATCGCCGGCTTATCGTTTGAGACCAATGGATTTACCATTGCGAACGTTATATTTTGCCTTTTAACCAAAATATTTTTAACACCCGTTTTTATTTCGATTTTTACGCTATTTAGCGTTATCGCAAAGCAAAAAACCTGGCTTTCGATATGCCTGGCGCTTGGCGGCGGAATGCTTTTGTTTATGATGATACCTATGCTTGCGCCGCTTAACGCAAGTTTATTAAACGCTTTATTCTGCTTAGCGGGAAGCTCGGTTTTCGCCCTCGGCTTAGGAGCGATAAGCACTATCGTTTTAAACAAAACCGCTTTGGTTTAAAAAAGCGCTCTAACGAAAACGAAAGGGCTTTAATATACTTTGGTATAAAACCATACTCGCCCAGCCCGTTTTTAACAAAAAAAATAGCGAAAGTGCCGTTAATCGACCTATAGCCGCACTTCCGCTTTTTTATTATTAAATTTTTAGGTAAGTTAAATATTAATTTTTGGCGACTTTTACGTTAATCTTTTATTCGAGGCTAGTTTTTCCGACGGCTAAATCAAAATGATATTTAACTATGCCTAGGTCTATTTTACTGTAAAATCCCACGCCCGATTTTGCAATTACGTTATCGCCCTCTAGCGCGAAAGTAAATTTTTGTTGGTTAACAGCCGTTGGGGCTAAAAGCGCCGCGTTAACGCCGCGAATAAACCATTCGGGCGGGTTTTTAGTTCTGCAAATGCTTTTGAATGGTTTAGATTTATGCGCAACGCCTTGCGTTACTCCGTACCCCAGCGCTATAACGCAATAAAGTTTTTCGCCTGCATTCACATTAAAAGCGGTTTTAACTTTTTTATAGGTTAGAGCCACCCAGCACGAATTAAGCCCCAAACTTTGAGCCAAGAGCACGAGTTTTTCGCCGTAATAGCCTATTTTTTCGTCTTCGCCGCGTTTGCCGACGAGCGCTATATAGTTTTTTACGCCGTAAAACTTGCCGTAATTCGCCATAAACCCGCTAAACGCTTGCGGCTCGTTAACGACGAGCTGAACGTTTAAGCCGCTTTGCCCGTTTACGCTTTCAACCGCTTTAGTTAGCGACTGCAAGTCCTCTTCATTGATAGGTTTTTCAAGAAAACTGCGCACCGAATGCCTTTTTTCCATTAGTTCAAAAACGTCCATTTAGCACCTCTATGGTATTTTTTAAATTATACTATCTAAAAAGAGCAAAAGTCAAGCGCAAAAGAAATTTCGTTAAAAAAATTATTCAAAACGAAAAAAAAACCGCGGGGCGAACAAACGCCTCGCGATAATTTCGTTAACAAAAATTATAAAATTTCTTTAACCTTAGCCGCCTTGCCGGTAAGCCCGCGTAAATAATAAAGCTTAGCGCGCCTTACTTTACCACGGCGAACAACGTCAACCTTAGCGATTTTGGGCGAGTGAATGGGGAAAGTTCTTTCAACGCCGATACCGAAAGACAAACGCCTTACGGTGAACGTTTCGCTTATTCCGCCATGCCTTTTAGCGATAACTACGCCCTCGAAAATCTGAATTCTTTCTCTCGTACCTTCGATAACCTTTACGGAAACTTTTACCGTATCGCCTACGTTGAAGGAAGGAGTTTCTTGCTTCATATTTTCTTGATTGATTTGATCGATAATATTAGCCATTAGACTTATACCTCCTTTTATTACCAGACGTTCATTGCCGCATTGCAAGAGGACCGCCCGAAGTCACTTTTAGTATTTTAACATATAGTTTAGCTTAAAGCAAGCGTTTTTACGCCGTTTTTTTAAAATTTAACCACTAGCCGTCAAAAATTATTAACACAAATCCAAACAAAGAACGAACTTTTTATTTAACCCGCCCTATTAGTTAACGATTTTAAAAAATTAGCTTTTTAAAATTTCGTTGGATAAATCGACAAGGTCGTTTAGCAAAGACCTAGCAGAAGCGTAAGTTTCGCCCTTAACTTGATAATAAATTTTTAGCTTGGGTTCAGTGCCGCTAGGGCGTATAATCAAACGGGCGTTATCGCTTGCAAATCGCAAAACGTTACTTTTCGGCAGTCCTTCCGCTCCCTTAGCAAAATCGGTAAATTTTAGCGGTAATCCTGCAAATTGCGTTACAGGGTTAGAGCGAACTTTATCGATAACCGCAGCCATTGCAGCCATTCCGTCTATACCGTCGTATTTAAACGACTTTAATTCGGTTAAATAATAGCCGAACTTTGCGTATAAATCGCTTAGTACTTCAAGCAAGGTTTTTTCGCGTTTTTTATAATAAGCGCACGCCTCTGCTATTATCATAGCGGCGGAAACCGCGTCTTTATCGCGTACGTGGTCGCCAACCAAATAACCGTAGCTTTCTTCAAGCCCCATAACGTAGTTTTTCGTTTTATCTAACTCTTCGCCGATATACTTAAACCCCGTTAAAACCTCTTTCACCGAAGCGCCGTAAGCTTTTGCCACGTCGAAAACCATATCGGAAGTAACTACGGTTTTAATTAAAGCGGGATTATCGCCTAATTCGCCTTTTTGTTTTTTAAGCGAAAGTATATAATTCGCCATTAAAACGCCCGTTTCGTTGCCGTTTAAAAGCGCGTAATCGCCTCCGTTTCGAACAGCTATTCCTATTCTGTCCGCGTCCGGATCGGTTGCTAAAACCAGGTCTGCGTCAAGCTTACGCGCGTAGTCTAACGCCAAGGACAGCGCCGCGCGCTCTTCGGGGTTAGGATAAGGGCAAGTAGTAAATTCGCCGTCCGGCAGCTCTTGCTCTTTAACCACGAAAACCTCAGCCCCCATGCGTTCCAACACCGTTCTTACCGAGATATTGCCCGTTCCGTGCAGCGGCGTGTATACCACTTTTAATTTATCTTCAAGCGAAAAATCGCTTAAAGAAAACTTTTCGATTTCAGTTATAAAATCGCTTAAAATTTCGCCCCCTAAAATTCGAATTTTATCGGTATCGGTAACGAAATCAGCAAAATAATCGGCACGCTCTATTTCGGCGAGAATACTTGCCGCCGCAACCGAAGTTATTTGACAACCCTTTTCGTTATAAACCTTATAGCCGTTATAGTCTTTAGGATTATGGCTGGCGGTTATAACTATACCCGCCCCCGCCCCAAGCCAGCGAACCGCGTAGGATAGAACGGGCGTCGGCGTAATTTCGTTAAAAATATACGCGGTTATACCCTTAGAAGATAAAATTTCGGCTGCGCGAAAAGCAAACTCGCGCGATTTATTGCGGCTATCGTAAGCGATTGCAACGCTAGGCGTTATACCGTTTTTTATTATATATTCGGCAAGCCCCAAAGTAGCCCTGCCCACGGTGTAAATATTCATGCGGTTAGTTCCCGCGCCTATAATTCCGCGCAAGCCGCCCGTTCCGAATTCAAGCGAGCGATAAAACCTATCTTCAATTTCTTTAGGATTATCTTTAACACGCAAAAGCTCGTTTTTTACGCTTGAATCAGTGACTTCGTTTAGCCATTCTTGATATATTTTAAACATTTTTTCTCCATAAATTATTTACGCACTTTAATTAAACGCGTGCGTCAAAAATTATTAACACACGCCGCAAACGACTAGAGCATTTTAGGTTAAAACGCTAAATTATTAAAGCCCTAAAAGCATTTCGATTATAAATACGGCGCTCCAACCGAAACCGCTTGCACCCAATCCTTCGCCCGTTTTAGAGTTATAATATTCGAAAATATCGCGTTTTTCGTTAAAACAAGCGGTTAAAATACGCTCTTTATAATCCGAAACCAGTTCTGAGAATCCATAGTTTTTCAAGCCCTTTAAAGCGAAATAAGCAACGTTTAGCCAAGTAGGACCACGCCAATAATCGGTTGCGTTATACTCTGAATTATCGTAAGAAACGGTAGGCATAAGCGGATAAAACTTGCTTTTATCCGCAGCAAGCTCAGCAAGTCGCTTAGCTTTGTTTTCGTCGGCTATTTGCACGAACAACGGCATAAACGAGGCGGGCGAATAAATTTTGGTATGCTCTCCCGTTTTTATATCCGCGTCGAAATAACAACCAAGCGCTTCGTTATACAAAAGCTCGTTTATTTTATCGGCGAGGGCAAGTTCCTTACTCTTCCACTCGGCGGCTTTATCTAGTTTATTCAACTTGCTTGCGAATTCGCAAAGAGTGCGATAAACCAAAACCATATAGCAATTTAAATCTATAGCCCAAAGTTTTTGCGCGCCGTTATCCCACCGAACGGAAGTATCCCAACCGGACTCGTTTCGGCAATGCTTTTCATACTCGTCAAAGTCGGGTTCTTCGTCGGCGTCGTAATGGAACAAATCGCCCGACTTTCGACAATTTTCCCAAAAATCGGTATTTTTATCTAATTTTTCATAATAATAATTAAGTTTTAAATCGGGATAAGCCTTAGCTATTTCACACAAAACCCACGCAAAAACGGGGGGCTTGCAAATGCAAGTGCATTTTTCGCCGCTCAAAAACAACGTATCGGGAAACAACCCCGAAGGTTCTTGCTGTTCGAAAAATATATTTATTTGCTCTAAAGCTAAATCTAAATTCCACTTAGAAACGGCAAGCGCATGAAAAGCGCTATCCCAGTTCCACGCACCTAGGTAGCACGCCGGCGAAGGAATAATTATTTTACGACCCGCCCAAGCACCGCTATCGGCAGAGCGCACGTTACCGAGCAAAACGTTAACCGCCCTTAAAAGTAAAGTTTTTTGGTTTTCAGAAAAAGTCTTGTTGCTACCGGCAATAATACCGTAAACTATTTTTTTCGCGTCACTCATAAAGTAAAAAACTCCCGTATTTAATATTTTTTATAACGAAATTCACGTTTTATTTGCGACTTTGCCTATTTTTTCAACAATAAATCTAAAAACGGAGTCGTCTCTATACCACATGGGAAAGTTAGTATTCCACACGTTGTTATACAAATTAAAATGTAAATCTTCCATGCACGGCGCGCAATTATATTGCAAAAGTTTTTTGCCAAACGGAGCAACCAAAGCGCAATCAAAGCTACGAATAAACACGTCGTCGTTTTTTACGCCTTCGTCGATCGCGCAAATTAAGGGGCTGCCCAAAACGTCTTCGGGGTTAATCCATTGCCCCATTTTTTGAATTTGCCACTTTTCGTTAAAGCCTTTAAACTTTAACCAACATGCCTGAGGCAAGCGGCAAATTTTTTTATTAAACCACTTAAAGGTTAACTTTTCGCCCTCGGTTTCAACGTAAAAATACGGCAAACCGAATTTTTGCGCTACGTTGCTTTCAAATTCTAATAAAAATAGCTTTTTAGTGCCACATTCGTAAGCTTTCACGGGTTTAGCGGCATAACAACCTCCGACGTAGTTAGGTAAATTGATTTTAGTAAAATCCCAAATAGCCCAGTCGTCAAAACAGCGCATATACACTTTTTTATAGCGCTCGTAATCGGAGTTGTCAAAAATTTGCCAACTTATTTCAAAAGGCAATTCTTCAGGCAAAGATACCTCGCTATAAATAGACAAATCAGGCTTTTGAGCGGGATAATCGGGCTTAACGCCAAGCGCTTTTTCAGCAGCCTCTACGTAGCCACGCTGTTCTTGCCACGATTTTTCTATTACGGAACGTTCGGATTCAAGTTTTTCCATATCTCCGTGATAATACGCTTTATCGTTGGTAAAATACTTTTTAACGTCCATTCCCCAGGTGTGTTCGGGCACGCAAAGCAAACTTTCGGTTAAATCGACGGGGATATTATCTAAGCCGTTCAAATACCTCAGCAAGCTTCTGTATCGGCTTAGTTTTTGAGGGTCCGTACCCGCTCCATGAATCCAAGTATCCCCTATTTCTTTTTCGATAATTGGTAAATTTTGAAGCTTTTCTACCCTATCGGCAATATCGTCAATCGAGGCGGGTTTTAACACGCAATCGGGGTATTTTTTGCGAATATTATTATAAACTTCAATAATATCCTGCGCGGACTGCGGGCCTAGATTATCGCCCGTATGAGCAAAATAAATAATAAAATCGTCGAACTCGGCAACTTCTCCGTAATCGCCTTGATACATGACAATAATTTGACTTTCGCCGTTCTTCCATTTAAAAATAGGCGGTACGGGTGGAAGCGGAGTTGCGGGGTTCACACCTAAATGCAAAAACCTTACGCCACGCTTAGCCATAAGCGTGACCATTCCTATGGTATGCCCGGGAACGTCGCTCATTTTAGCGGCTCGCGTGCGAATACCGAAGCGCTCGTCGAGTGAACTAGAAATACTTAAACCGTAATCGAACAGTTTTGCACTCATAAGTTCCGTATGAGTGGTAAACGGCAATGCGTGCCAACGTAAAATTCCGTCTTTTACAGCTTTTGCAACCTCCCCGCTTTTATCGTGCCTTAAAGCAAGCCAAATAAGCCACGAGCCCACCGTCCAACTAAACGGAGTATCGCTCCCCTTCAGTTCGTTACCCACTTTTATTGCGTTCGGAATATAAATATTCAAATA
>CAYZWD010000023.1:0-3675 GCA_964482115.1 uncultured Acidiphilium sp.
TGAAAGGCGGTTTCGGCGGTTTCGGCGGCGGAAATCAAAAGCAACAATTAATGAACAAAGCGCAAAAAATGCAAGAGGAAATGCAAACAGCGCAAGAGGAGCTGGAAGAAGCGGAACTTACCGGCGTAAGCGGCGGCGGGCTGGTTAAGGTAACCGTAAACGGCAAAAAAACGGTTACGGCAATAAGCATAAGCCCCAACGCGGTTGACGTTGACGATATGGAGATGCTCGAAGATTTAATAATTGCGGCAATCAACGCGGCGTACGAGCAAGCAGACGAGCTTTACGCGCAAAAAATGGGCAAATACGCGGGCGCCGCCGGGGGTTTGTTTTAATAAATGAAAGTTTTTATAGAGCCTATCGGTCGGCTTATAAACGAATTCAGCAAGTTGCCGGGCGTGGGCATGAAAACGGCTCAGCGTTACGCCTATAAGGTGATTAACATGAGCGACGAAGAGGCTGCGGCTTTTGCCGAAAGCATTCTTAACGCAAAAAAACAAGTTAAATATTGCAAAATTTGCGGTAATTATTCCGAAACCGAGGTTTGCGATATTTGCCGCGAGCGCGAAGCGGAAGTAATTTGCGTGGTTAAAGAGCCTAAAGACGTTATCGCGCTTGAAAAAGTGCACGAATTTAACGGCGTTTATCACGTTTTGCATGGCACTATCAGCCCGCTAGACGGCGTAGGCCCTAACGACATTCGCATTAAAGAACTGTTAGACCGTTTAAAAAGCGGCGCGGTTAAAGAGGTTATAATGGCAACCAATCCGGATGTTGAGGGTGAGGCTACCGCCATGTATATCGCCGCGCTCGTAAAGCCGCTGGGCATAAAGGTAACCCGCTTGGCACACGGAATAGCCGTAGGCACGGAGCTAGAGTATGCGGACGTAAGCTCGCTTTCGCGCGCGATTATAGACCGCCGAACCATTTAATACGGATTGCAAAACTATTTTAAAAAGTTTTTATTCGCTTTTGTTTTTATAAGAACTATTTTTTAAAGCTTGCCGAAAGTGCCGTTAACGGACTTATAGGCGGGCTTTTTGCATTTTTCCGTAACGGGCTTTTTAAAAAAACGGCGTAAACGCCGCGTGGAGGAACTTTTAAAATTCGTTAAAAAGATAAATAATAAAACGAAAAATTCGTTTACAACCATAAAAAACGCATATCGTGCTTTCTAATTTTAAAAAAACGAATAAAAAAACGAAAAATTTCTAATTTTTTTTGTGCTTTTGCTTGATAATTACGCGAATATATTATATAATAGTGTAAAGAATAGACTAAACGGCGCTGTATAGCGATTTGCGGGTTTTACCCGCGCGCGAACGCGTTTCGTGAGGTGGCTGGATGAAAATTTGGTTTGACAACGAGGGTACGGCTTTCGGCGGAAGAAAATATTTCGCCGTCGTCGAAGAATTTTTAGTTGATAAGGACGGCAACTTACTTTCGCCGCCCGAGGTTACCGCGCCCGAAATTAAAGCGGAACAAGTTAACGAAAACGCCGAACTTATCGCTATGGTTAACGACGTAATAACCGACGTTAACGAATATAGCGAAAAAATTAAGCGCGAAGAACGCGTTGAAAAAACCGAGACCGTCGAAAAAACCGAAACGGTCGAAAAGGTCGAAACGGTCGAAACCGTCGAAAAGGTTGAAAAAATCGAAACGGTCGAAACCGTCGAAAATATCGAAAAAGCAGAGTCTGCCGAGGCGGTTACGGATGCTACCGAAGAGGTTGTCTCTCAACCCGAAGAGGTTGCGGAGCAGCTTGAAGAACAATCGGAAGAGCAAACCGCTAGCGAGCCCGAGCAAACTAACGGCGACCTTGAAAGCGAAGTTGCCGCGGCTTACGTCGGCGACGAAACGGGCGACGAAACGGGCGATTATGGCGATTCGAGCGGCGATATAACCTCTATAAACGTAGCCGTAATCGGGGCGGAAGGTCAAAGCGAAGAATCCGCTCAAGCCGAAACGGACGCTACGGTTGCGGTGGTTGCCGCAACGGCAAGCGGTGCGGCAAAGCAAAACGGTGAAAAAGCGCCCGTTCGCAGCCGTAATTTTGCAGAAAAAATGCGCGACGCAGACGAAGTTATGCAAGACCGTTACGACGAGCTTAAGAACTACGCGCTCCGCTTTAGAAAACTCAAAGCCAGAATTTCTAAAAAATTCGATAGTATTAACGCGGGTAGGTTTCAATTCGTAAAGCTTTCTATCGCGGGCAAAACCCTAAAGCTTTACCTCAATATGGATATAACCACTACCGATCCCAAGTATCACTGCAAGGATATGTCGGACAAAAAGACGTACGTAACCGTTCCGGTATTATTGCGCATTAAGTCGGGCAGAGCGGTTAAATACGCCAAGCGCTTGATAGACCAATGTGCCGAACAGCACGGAATGTTAGAGCGCCGCAAACCTTTCGTGGTAGATTCTATGGCGCTTATCGAAGAGGCGCTTAAGGCGCGCGAGGGCAAAAACGCAGAAGAGCTCGACGACGAGCTTAACGACGATTTAGTTGCCGCTACCGAAGAAAGCCTTTCCGATAGCGAAGAGTAAGGCTATAAGAAGAGTAAGACTATAAAAAAATAAAAGGAATTGCGAATTCTTCTCGCCTAAGCTCGGGAAGAATTCGTTTTTTAAGGTAATAAAATTATGAAAATCGGCGGATTGCAAAAGCTAACGCTTTTAGATTATCCCGGCAATGCGGCATGCACGGTGTTCACGCCGGGGTGCAATTTCCGTTGCCCGTTTTGCCATAACGCGGGGCTTGTTTTGCGCGGAGGCGAAGGGCAAGTTGCGATAAACGAATTTATCGAATTTTTAAAAAGCAGGCGCGGTCGGTTAGACGGCGTGTGCATAACCGGCGGCGAACCGCTTTTGCAGCTCGGCATAGAAGATTTTATAAAAACAGTGCGAGCTGAGGGCTTTAAGGTTAAGCTCGATACCAACGGTTCGTTCCCGCAAAAACTGCAAACGCTGGTTGAAAACGGGCTTATAGATTACGTAGCGATGGATATAAAAAACTGTTTCCGCCGCTACGCCGTTTCGGCGGGGGCTGAAGTAAACGTGCAAGCGGTTATGCAAAGCGTTGAGTTTTTAAAATCGGGCGCGGTCGATTACGAATTTAGAACCACCGTGGTAAAAGAACTTAATTCGTTCGAAGATATGCAAGAGCTCGCCCGCGATATAGGCAGCGTAAAGCGCTATTATTTGCAACAATATAAAAACTCGGGCGACGTTATCGGCGGCGGCGAAAGTTTTTCGGCTTACACCTGTTTCCGCCGCTACGCCGTTTCGGCGGGGGCTGAAGTAAACGTGCAAGCGGTTATGCAAAGCGTTGAGTTTTTAAAATCGGGCGCGGTCGATTACGAATTTAGAACCACCGTGGTAAAAGAACTTAATTCGTTCGAAGATATGCAAGAGCTCGCCCGCGATATAGGCAGCGTAAAGCGCTATTATTTGCAACAATATAAAAACTCGGGCGACGTTATCGGCGGCGGCGAAAGTTTTTCGGCTTACACCCCCGCGCAAATGCACGAGCTGTGCGAGCTGGTTAAAGCCGCGGGCGTTAAAAACGCTTTCGTTCGGGGCGTAGATTAATTAGGCGCAGATTAATTAGGCGCAGATTAGTTCGGCGTAGGTTAAGAGCGAAGCAAATAAAAATCGAGTGAACCGCGC
>CAYZWD010000023.1:3775-8854 GCA_964482115.1 uncultured Acidiphilium sp.
AGATTAGTTCGGCGTAGGTTAAGAGCGAAGCAAATAAAAATCGAGTGAACCGCGCTAAAGTCGGCATAAAAAACAGTTGCCTCCGTAATATATTACGGTAGTATATTTATCTTATTATATTATGGCTTAAATATAATGATAGCGCGCGGATAGTAGCGCGAAGCGTTAAAAAACCGTTTTAAGAGGAAAAAATGAAAGAAAATAATAGAGTAGCCGTGTTTATCGATGCGGAGAATATTTCCGCAAAATACGCCGAAAGGCTTTTAGCCGAAGCGGCAAACTACGGCGACGTAATAGTCCGTCGGGTTTTTGCCGATTGGTCTAGCCCGAACGTCGCCGCATGGAAAGAAATAGTAAACAAGCACTCGCTTATAGCCGAGCAACAGTTTTCGGCGGTAAAGGGCAAAAACTCAAGCGACATTTCGCTTATAATAAACGCGCTCGTCGTGCTGTTTGAAAAGAATATTGACGTGTTTTGCCTAGCCTCGTCGGACAGCGATTTTACGCGCCTAGTGCAAGAACTGCGCGAGCGCGAAAAAACCGTCGTCGGTTTAGGTCTTAAACAAACCGCGGCTTCTTACGTTAACGCGTTTTCAGAGTATATATACTTAGATAACAGCGACGAAAAAGAGGATAAGCGTGCCGCCGTTAAGCGTTCGGGCGTAGCCGCCGCCTCGGCAGAAGTTAAGCTAGACGAAAGCCGCCGTGCCGCCTTAAAAGAAATAATCGATAATCTTATCGAAAACGACGGTTGGGCGTTATACGCGCGCATCGCCACCGAAATGAAAAATAAATATTCCGACTTCGTGCCCAAAAACTATAACTGCCGCTCGCTTAAAGAGCTTATAGGCAAGGTTATCGACAGCATCGGCGATTACGAAATTAAAACGGGTACGGACGGCACTACTATGTTTCTTATCCCCGCGCGCGCCAAAGCGGAGGTGCAAGAGGGCGCAAAAACCGCTAAGCGCACGGGCGGGCGTTCGGCGGCGTATTCCGCGCCGACGGTTTCTAGCTCGATTAGCGAAGACGGAGCTATATTTCAAAAAACTAACGCTAAAAACGATAAAAAATCGCAAAAAACAACCGGAAGCCGTTCGGGGCTTGGCAAAAGGCAATACGATTCGCGTAGGTCGCCGCGCTGAAAATCACGCGTTTCCGCGCCGAAAATCACGCGTTTCCGCGCTGAAAATCACGCGTTTCCGCGCCGAAAATCATGCGGCGCCGCGCCGATAACGCGAAAAAGGCTTGCAAAACTCAAAAAAAAATAGCAAAAAACGCAAAAAGGCGAAAATGCCAAAAATGCGGAAAAAAAACGTTAAAAAACTAAAAACAATCACGTTTAGCGTGCCGCTCGTATAAAATAATACGGGCGGTATTTTTATGCGCAAATTTATAAAAGCTCAAAGCGCCGCTAACGATTATATTTATGTTTTCGGCGCGCCGTGGCAAAAATCGGAAATTATTAGCGCGTGCAAAGCAAAAACGGGCGTTGGCGCGGACGGGGTGATTTTTATTAACGAGAGCGGCGGCGTTTTTCGTTTGGATATTTTTAATTCGGATGGAAGCGAGGCGGATTTTTGCGGCAACGCGTGCCTTACTTGCGCTAAAATTTTGGTTGAACGCGGGTGTGTAAAGAGGTTCCGTTTCCGCTTAAAAACCAAAGCTAAAACAGTTGAGGCGCGCGTGTTTTTAAGCGGAGTGCAAATCGGCTGCGCCGCTCCTACCGAGGTTTTATTAAGCGCGGGAGACGGCGAACTTATAAAAGAGCTCGGTAAAGATAGGCACGTTATCGGCGCTAAGGTTTTCAACGCCGGAAATTTGCATCTTGCCGTTGCCGTAAAAACTTTAAACCGCGGGTTTATAAGCTCGGTGATTAAAAAGGTTAATTTAAGCGGCGTGTTTTTCGGCGGAATAAATATAGAATTTTTTGTGCCCGAAACGATAAAACCCTTTTCGCCTAAAACCGTTACGCCGTTAAAAAACGAAAGCGCGGTGGAAAAACTTAATTACGGCGGACAACGTAAAACTAAAAAATTAGTGCGCGCGGTGGTTTACGAGCGTGGTAGCGGGTATACGACGTCTTGCGGGAGCGGGGCGCTTGCCGTGTTCGAATGCTACAACGCGCTAATAGCCAACACGCCTAAATTAACCGTACAATACGCGGGCGGGGCTTTAACCGTTAAAAAAAGTAAAAACTCAAAAACCGTTTATTTGCGCGGCAAACCTAAAACGGTTTTCGAGGGAGAGATTTTTTGATTGCGGTTTTTTGCGGTATGCGCGCTTTACGGCGGGCTGACTTTATTCGTTGGTAAGTATTATTCGCGGCGAGCCTTTTTTATTGCTGGCAGCGTAAAAAATTATTAAAGGGGTAAAAAGTGAAAATTTACGATGGATATAAAATTCAAAAGCGCGATTTTTTGTTTGCCGAACTTTCGCGCGAGGTGGCTAAGTTTAAAAGCGAAAACGGAAGCGCTAAGGTTATCGATTTGGGCGTAGGCGACGTAAAACTTCCGCCCATAAAACCCGTTGCGCGCGCCTTGGTTAAGGCGGCTAAAAAAATTAGCTGTAAAAAGGGGTTTGCGGGTTATCCTCCCGCGTGCGGCTGCGATTTTTTACGTGAAAAAATAGCCGATGACTATGTTAAAAACGGCGTTTGCGTTCAGACGGACGAGGTGTTTATAACCGACGGCGCAAAGCGCGCGATTTGCGATATAGTCGAAATTATGCGCCCGAAAAGTTCGCTTATACTTTCACCCGCGTATCCGCTTTATAAAGATATTTGCGAAACGTCGGGCGTTAAAACCTATTTTGCTAGCGGCAACTCGCAAAACGGTTTTTTCGCGCCGCCAAACGACGATTGCGATAGTGCGGTTTGCCCCGACGTGATTTTTATTTGTTCGCCGTCTAACCCGACGGGGGCGGTTATAAGCGAAAAAACGCTTGAAAAATATATAGATTACGCGCTTAAAAAACAGTCGCTTATCGTGTTTGACGGCGCTTACGCCTCGTTTTTAACCAAAAATTTTAGCCCGTTTTCGATCAACGGGGCGGGGGCGGCGGTGGCGGAAGTGCGTTCTTATTCAAAAAGCCTTTCGTTCACGGGGATAAGGTGCGGCTACGTGATTATTAAAAAAGAAAATCCGCTTTACGCGGCTTATAAAAAACACGCGGTTTTGCATTGTAACGGCGTAAGCGTTATTTCGCAGTACGGCGCGGCGGCGGCGTATTCGCCCGCTAGTAAAAAATTGCTTAGCGCCCGCGTGCAATATTATCGCGATAACGCAAAAATAATCGCGCGCGAGCTACAACGCACGGGCGCTTATTTTACGGGCGGTGTAAATTCGCCTTATTTATTTTTAAAAACTCCGTGTTCGGGCTTCGAGTTCTCGCGCAGATTGCTTTATTCTTACGCCGTAGTCGTTACCCCGGGAGAGGGATTCGGCGCGCAAAATTTCGTTAGAATTTCGTGCTTTTGCACTAAAAAACAAGCGCTTGCGGCAGGTCGGGCTATAAGCGACCTTATTGCAAAAACCGCGCTAAGCGATTAAATTTGATGGTGTTTAAGCAATTTTTTAGCCTTTTTATCGGGGTTTAAAGGCGTTTTTCGCGTTATCGGCGCGGTCTGCTATGAATTTCGGCGGGCGAGCTACGAATTTTAGTGCGGCGAGCGATATATTATTTATTTTTCAACCTCTAAAAAAATTAGGGGCTTTTTGCTTGCATTAAAAACAAAAAAATAAAAAATTTTTAAAAACTTAGTAAAAACGCTTGACGGATTGCCGTTCCGTGTGGTAATATATAGACGCTAAATAAAAATGATTATCATTAGCAATAAGAAAAAACCTTTAAATTCAAGGTTGAGGCAATCGTAAATGAGTATTAGCAGAAACACCGTTCAACGCGAGGTCGTTTACGGGATATTAAAAACCGAAAAAACGCACCCCACCGCGGAAGAGCTTTTTATAAAGGCTAAAGGGCAGTGCCCGGATATCAGCCTTGCCACGGTGTATAGGCACTTAAAGGGTTTTTTAGCGGATGGTAAGGCTATAACCGTCGAAACCGAGGATAAAAAAGTGCATTACGATGGCGACGTTAGCTCGCACAGCCATTTTTATTGCACCAAGTGCGCTAAAATTTACGATATTTTCGAAACGCCCGCTCCGCTAAAAGGGCTGGGAGAGCAAAGCGGATTTATCGTCGAGCGCGAAAGCCACGCGTACTTCGGCGTGTGCAAAAATTGCGCCGAAAAAAGCGGAGCAAAAGGCGCTAACTAAACGGAAAAACCGAAAAGTAAAATAATAAAAAAGCGCGAAAAAACGCGCAAAAAATAAAGCTATTAGGAGTTAATAAAATGAAAAAATTTGTATGCAGCGTATGCGGTTACGTTCACACCGGCGATGAAGCCCCCGATTTTTGCCCTCAATGCAGAGCGCCCAAGTTTAAATTTGCCGAACAAAGCGGCGATAAAGAATGGGCTGCGGAGCACGTCGTAGGCGTTGCTAAGGGCGTAGACGCAGAAATTTTAGACGGTTTAAGGCAAAACTTTACCGGCGAATGCACCGAAGTAGGTATGTATCTTGCGATGGCGCGCGTAGCTCACCGCGAGGGTTATCCCGAAATCGGTCTTTACTGGGAAAAAGCAGCTTACGAAGAGGCTGAACACGCCGCTAAGTTCGCCGAACTTTTGGGCGAAGTGGTAACCGATTCCACCAAAAAGAACTTAGAACTCCGCGTAGACGCGGAAAACGGCGCGACTAAGGGCAAAACCGACCTTGCTAAGCGCGCTAAAGAACTCGGATTAGACGCTATCCACGATGCCGTTCACGAAATGGCTCGCGACGAAGCTCGCCACGGCAAAGCGTTCGAAGGTCTTTTAAAAAGATATTTCAATAAATAATAAGCGCAAAAAATAGAGTAAAAAATAAATATGCGCTAATATTCGTGCTAAAAAGCGCATAAAAATTTTTAAAAACGGCTAATTAAGTTTAGTCGTTTTTTTTGCGCGTTTCTTTTTTCACGCCCGTTTTACGCGCTTAAACAGGTTTGTTTGCGGCTGAGTTTTGCTATCGGTATTAT
>CAYZWD010000024.1:0-8852 GCA_964482115.1 uncultured Acidiphilium sp.
AGTTTAAACTTAAAACTTTGCGGAAAGCATGGTAAATTATTCATTGACCACACGGCTTTTTTTGGTAAAGCGGGTTGTTCTTCGTTTAAATCGTAATCTTCTACGTCGCAAAGCGAAAACAAATGCCCGAACGCCCACGTTATTATATACTCGTCGTTTTCGAGCCAACCGTTTTTCTTGGTCATATTTCCTATGCCCGCCGCAATGTTGCGCGCAAGGCTGGGTTTTTCTGCAATGATGGCAATCATACGTTAATGTTAACATTTTACGGCAGGTTATGTCAATTTAAATTTTTAAAAAGGTAAAAATAAAAAGCTATTTTTTAAACGTTTAAGCGTTTTTTTCGGGCTATTCTTTTTTAGCGTTAAAACTAAAAGCCGTTTAGGAAAACTTTTGAAAGTTTTTTAAAACTTTCTTTAAAGGTTTTTTTGAAGGTTTTTTTGAAAGTGCGATTTTTTGCGTAGTTATTTGATTGACTTGCGATTAGTTTTTGTGCTATAATTCATTCAATTAAAAGTGCGCGGGCAAAAAACGCCTTGCGATAAAGGAAGTTGTTTATGACGAGGTTTGATGAAGCTAAAAAAATTTACGCCGCTTATGGGGTAGACGTTGAAAAAGCGCTTGACGCCGTTAAAAAAATCCCTGTGGCTATTCACTGCTGGCAGGGTGACGACGTTCGCGGGTTTGACGGAACGGGTAATTTATCCGGCGGCATTCAAGCAACGGGTAATTATCCCGGCGGAGCGAGAACGCCGGAAGAGCTTATGCAAGATATGGAAACTGTGTTCAAATACGCGCCCGGCAAAAAGAAACTCAATTTGCATGCGTCATACGCAATAATGAACGATAAAAACCGTGCGGATAGAAACGCGCTTTTGCCCGAGCATTTTGCTCCTTGGGTAGATTTTGCTAAAAAACACGGCTTAGGCATCGATTTTAACCCCACGTATTTTTCGCATTCGATGGTAAAAGACGGGCTCACTTTAACCAGCCCCGACGAAGCCGTTCGTAAGTTTTGGATTGACCATGGTAAATGCTGTTTAAAAATAGCCGAGTATTTTGCGCGCGAAACAGGCGTTCCTTGTGTTATGAATATTTGGATTGGCGACGGATTTAAAGACGTTCCCGCCGATAGACTTTCGCCGCGTTTGAGATATAAAGACAGTATCGAGCAAATTTTATCCGTCGGGTACGATAAAAACTTAGTTAAAGTTTGCGTTGAATCTAAGGTTTTCGGCATTGGGGTTGAAAGTTATACCGCGGGCAGTAGCGAGTTTGCTTTGCTGTTTGCCGCCACGCACGGAATAGTTCCGCTAATGGATAACGGGCATTATCACCCGACCGAGGTCGTATCGGATAAAATTTCGGCTTTGCTTTGCTATTTTAACGAAATCGCTTTGCACGTTACGCGTTCGGTTCGTTGGGATAGCGACCATGTAGTTGCTTTCGACGACGAAACTAAAGAGATTGCAAAAGAAATAATTCGTAACGGCGCAACCGATAGGGTTCATATAGCGCTTGACTACTTCGATGCAAGCGTTAATAGAATTTTTGCTTGGGTGGTCGGAATAAGAAACTTCCAAAAGGCGCTTTTGAACGCGTTGCTTACACCTAACGACGCATTCAAAAAATTGCAAAACGACGGCAATTTTAGCGAACTTTTGGTTATGCAAGAGGAAATAAAAACGCTTCCGCTAGGCGACATTTGGAACGAATATTTAAAACGCGAAGGCGTTAGCGAAAACTGGATTGCCGAGATTAAAAATTACGAAAAAGAAGTTTTGGCAAACAGATAAAAATAAAACGTAATTAATACGAAAAAATTAGGAATGAAAACAAAAAAGCGTTTTTGCCTTTTTAGGTGAAAACGCTTTTTAAAATAATTTGCGAGTGGAATTATTGTAAAAGGTTAATTTGTTATAAAAGGGTTAATTTGCTCTCGCGGTAGTTTTTTCGGTAAGATTTTTATAGTATCTGACGGGCATAAACGCGCGCATAAGTTTTTCGTTTTTGCGGGTGGGTATATTAACGGCGTTATAATACTCGCGCCACAACGCGCCTACGGTGCTTTCGTTTTCGGTTACTTCAACGAATGAAACGTCGGTTTTTACTATTTTAGTGTTTTTACCGTTACAAAGCGCGGCTACGTTGCGTTTTGCGTCGTGTATAGCGAACGGCGTATTACCGAGCCTTGCTTTAAAGTGAGGCAACAACAAATCCGCTATATCGTTATCGGGTTCGAAACGCGCGTAGTAAATTCCTTCAACGCTTTCGTTAAAGCGCAAAAAACCTTTAAAGCGGTGAAGTTCGAAGCTTACGCGCTTAATCAAGTCGTAAAACGCGAGCACGGTTTCGTCTGAAAACTTTCCGGAAATATTTTTTCGTGCCTCGAAAGTTTTTTTGATATATTCAAAGATTACGGTGGGGGTATTTTTGCTACCGTTTCTGAATGCGAATTTAACGTCGTTTAAAGCGTTGAATCCGCCATATCTATATATTGCTGCGATTATTCGTTTGTTTGCCTCATAGTCGGTTTTTACGCAAACGGTTTCGTCGAAAATTCCGCATTGAATGGCATCGTCGGTAATAAAAGCGGGGTTTTCTTTTTTTGTAAAACTGCGAAAAATACAAGTAAAAATACCGTCTATAGTACCGTCGAAAATATATGCTAGCATGATACCGCTCCTTATGTCGTTAATTGTTTTTAACGCGTTTTTTTTTGCGCGTTTGTTTGTCGTGTGCTTTTTAGTTTTTATTTTTTGCGCCTAATTATTTTTTTTCTAACCGATTTTATTATATTTCTCCGGCTGTGGCGCTTAGAGCTACTTCGTTTGTCGAAAACATGCTAATCTGCTCGAGGTTCTCTTTTTGCTCGGTTATTGCAAGCGCGTTAGAAACGGAGCGCAAGTTTTCATAGCCGTAAAATTTACCGTTAACGGTTATAAAATGTGCGGCGCGTTTGGTTACTACTCGCATTTTTGCAAGATTTTCAAACGAGAGTTTACCGTATTTACGCGCGCTTACGATTTTGTTAGCGCTTTTAAAACCGATTCCGGGAACTCTTAACAAAAGCTCGGGCGGGGCGGTGTTAACCTCGATTGGAAACAAATGCATATTTTTAAGCGCCCACGCGCATTTCGGGTCGTATTCTTCGGGTAAATTTTCGTTTTCGTTTAAAAGCTCGCTTGCCGAAAATCCGTAAAACCGCAAAAGCCAGTCCGCTTGGTAAAGCCTGTGTTCGCGAAGTAAACCGACGGGGCGGTGCGGCAAAAGCTCGGTTGAGTTATTCATCGGCAAATACGAAGAATAATATACGCGTTTGAGTTTGAATTTATCGTAAAGCGCTTGCGAAAGCCTTATTATTTGCCCGTCGCTTTCCGGCGACGCGCCTACTATCATTTGCGTAGTTTGCCCGGCGGGTAAAAATTTAGAGTAGCCTTTTTTTGTTTTTTCGGCTAAGGCGTAGCCGTCTGCCGACAGAGTTCGCATTGGCAAAAGTATTTGTTGCTTGCTTTTTTGCGGGGCTAAAAGGTTTAAACTTTTTTCGGAGGGGAGTTCTAGGTTGAAACTCATTCGGTCAACCAACGTTGCCGCCTCCTTAATTAGTAAATAGTCTGCGCCGGGGATTCCTTTTAAATGTATATAGCCGTTAAAACGGTATTGAGTGCGCAGTTTTTTAACCGTTTCCAGCAAAAGCTCCATCGTATAGTTGGGGGTTTTATAAACCGCGGAAGATAAAAACAATCCCTCGATATAATTGCGCTTATAAAACGCGATTACAAGCTCGCAAATTTCGTTAGGCGTGGCTATTGCGCGCGGCACGTCGTTAGAGCGGCGGTTTACGCAGTAAAGGCAATCGTGCGAACAAATGTTCGTTAATAAAATTTTTAGCAGAGAAATGCATCTTCCGTCCGGAGTGAAGGAGTGGCATATCCCCGCGTAGTTAGCGTTGCCTAAGCCGCCTTTAACGTTTTTTCTTGCGGAGCCGGATGACGAACATGAAACGTCGAACTTAGCGCTTTCGGTAAGAATTTTAAGTTTTTGCGCGTCTATCATTCCGTTAATTCCTTGCAAGAATTTAAGCCGAGTAAAGTATAATAAGTTTTGCGGCGGGTTGTTTTTAGATTAATCGTCAGCTTGTAAGTGTATTATAATACGCGAAAAATAAAAAGTCAAACAAATGTTCGCATTTTTAAAAAATAGCGAAAAAATTTTTTTAAGCGCTAAAAAAGGCGCGCTCGCGGGTAAAACGGGGTGGGTTAATAGCTCGTGTTAAATAAAAAAGTACGTAAACGCGGTTAAAAGCGGGGCGCGCTAGGCAAAATATTGTATAAAACAAGCGAAAAGCGGGCGAAAAATTAAAGATACAGTTATAAAAAATTGACAAAGCCGCCCCGCCTGTGGTAATATATAAATATATGGCGGGTTGCTTTTTGCAAAAAGGGCGGCGTTGGTAAATTTTTTGCTTCTTGCGTTGCCACCTTGATTTTTACTGGCTATACTTTTTGCGTTAGCCCACGAAGGCAAGTTTTAAAGCAACTTGTTCGCCGAGGAGCTGTTTTATGAATTTTGAAAAAGCGCCCCTTCGCCTTATAACGGACGAAAAACAACGCTTATATTACTTAGGCTTTTCCGCAACGGACGGCTACGTTATGCTTAGCGAGGGCGAAACTGTTTTCGTAGTAGATCGTAGGTATTATTACGCCGCGCAAAAAGTTCTTTCAAAAAAAGGCGTTAAGGTGCTGTGCGGTAGCGATTACGCTCCGCTAACCGAAAAGGTTAAAGAGCTTGGAATTAGCAAAGTCGGTATAGATTTCGGCGTTACCACGCTTAGCGAATACGAAACCGTTAAGTCCGCTTTGCCCGGCGTAGAACTAGTTAACGTGGGCGAAGAAATTAAACGAGAGGCGGGTGTAAAAACCGCAAGCGAAATTCAGCTTATACGCAAGGCTTGTGAGATTGCGGAAAAATCTTTCAAAGAGGTTTTGTGCTTTTTGCAAGTAGGCGTAACCGAGCGCGAAGTGGCTGCTCAGCTCGAATATTTGTTTAAGAAAAACGGGGCTAGCGATAAGTCGTTCGATACGATAATAGCTTTCGGTGCTAACGCTGCCGTTCCTCATCACGAAACGGGTGAAACTAAACTTAAAGAAAATATGTGCGTTTTGATGGATTTCGGTTGCGTTTATCACGGATATTGCTCCGATATGACGCGCACGTTGTATTTCGGGGCTCAGCCGGAGGCTAAGTTTTTAAGAGCTTACGCCGCCGTTTACGAGGCGCATTTTGCCGCGTTGGATAATATTCGCGCGGGAATGACGGGTAAGCAAGCGGACGCGCTCGCTCGCGACGTACTTAAAAAATACGGCTACGGCGAATATTTTACTCATTCGCTCGGGCACGGCATAGGCGTACATATTCACGAATATCCGTGGCTTTCACCCGCTAAAGATAACGTTTTACAAAACGACATGGTTTTTTCAGACGAACCGGGCGTATATTTCGACGGTAAGTTCGGCATAAGAATAGAGGACAGTTGTTACCTTGAAAACGGAGTTTGCCGCACGTTTATGAAAGAAGACAAACGGCTTATCGTTATAAAAAACGGCAAAATAACCAAGCGCAAAAACGTGCAGATTAAATAAAAAAAGCACGAATAAAAAAGCGAATAAAATAACAAAAAATAAAATTATAATATAAATTCAGCAGGAGATTTACCTATGATTCAAGCAGGCGATTTCAGAAAAGGCGTTACCATCGAATACGAAGGCAACATTTATACCATCGTTGATTTTCAACACGTTAAACCCGGTAAGGGTGCGGCGTTCGTTAGAACTAGGTTGAAAAACATCGTTACCGGCGCGGTTTTAGAAAAAACCTTTAACCCGACCGAAAAGGTTGAAAACGCGGTTATCGAAACCAAGAAAATGACTTATTCGTATAACGACGGCGACCTTTACTTCTTTATGGACGAAGAATACAACCTTGTTCCGCTTAACCACGACCAAGTTGAGGACGCCTTAAAGTATATTAAAGAAAACGATTCGGTTTTGGTTAAATCGTATAAAGGCGCGGCGTTTTCAGTAGAGTGCGATAACTTCGTTGAACTTTTGGTTACCGAGGCTGAACCCAGCGTTGCCGGCAATACCGCTACCAACGCAACTAAAATCGTTAAGCTAGAAACGGGCATTTCTATGCAAGTTCCTATGTTCGTAAACGAAGGCGACGTTATCCGTATCGATACCCGCACGGGCGAATACATGGAAAGGGTTAAAAAGTAATAAACCAAAAGGTTTGTGCTTTTATTAAAACGTAATGAAAACGGTTTTAATTACCGGTGCGTCGAGAGGCATAGGCGAGGCTGTCGCCCGTGCCTTTTCTGCAAACGGATATAACGTAATAATAAATTATTTATCGAGCGAGCAAAAAGCGTTGCGATTAAAAAACGAGCTTAATTTGCGCGCGGCTAGCGGTGTTTGTGCTAAAAGTGCCGCAGGTGTAGAGGGTGCTGCGGTCGCATCGGTTGCCGAAGTGTGCCGCGCGGACGTAGGTAAGCTTTGCGAGGTTGAAAAAATGTTTGATTTCGCCGCAAAAAAATTTGGCGGAATAGACGTTTTGGTTAACAACGCAGGCGTGGCGTTAAAGCAAAAAGTTTTGCAAGACGTAACCGAAGCCGAGCTCGATTTGCTTATATCCACTAACTTAAAGGGGCCGTTTAACTGTTCGAGGTGCGCCGTACCGTTTATGTTGGAGCGGGGCGAGGGCAGGATTATTAACCTTTCTTCGATTTGGGGAGTAACGGGCGGCTCGTGCGAGGTGGCTTATTCAACCGTTAAGGCGGGAGTTATAGGTTTTACCAAAGCGTTGGCAAAAGAACTTGCGCCTTCTAATATCGCGGTTAACGCGGTTGCTCCCGGTCTTATAGATACCGATATGAACGCAGGGTTAAGCGAAAGCGATAAGCTTGCTTTTTGTGAAAACGTGCCGGCGGGGCGAGTGGGCACGGTAGAGGAGGTCGCGCGAGTTATATCGCTTTTGGCTGATTTTCCGTTATACGTAACGGGGCAGATACTAGGAATAGACGGCGGTTTTTGCGCTTAAAATTTTAGCGCAAAACGCCGCTTTTTAATTGTTTAAGTGCAACCGTTTTTAATTATGCGTGACATAAAAACACGCAAAAACGCAAATAATATCTTAAATTTTGCACTTTATTACGAAATTGATTTTTCAATATGAAGCATTTGTTTTTATACGCAAAAAAATATAAGGCGCAAGTAATTTTAGGCCCGCTGTTTAAGCTTTTAGAAGCGTCGCTAGAACTTTGCGTGCCGCTTATAGTTAAGCTTATAATAGACGTAGGCATTAAAAACGGCGACGTAAAATATACGGTGCTTATGAGCTTACTTTTAGTTTTGTTCGGGCTGGTAGGTTTAGCGTTTGCCGTAAGCGCGCAATATTTTTCGGCAGCGGCGGCGGTTGGTATAACAGCGGATATGCGGGGGGCTCTGTTTAAAAAAATCCAAGGGCTTAGTTATTCCGATTTAGATAAGCTTGGCGTTTCTGCAATGATAACCCGAATGACAGAAGATTGCAATCAAGTTCAAACGGGCATAAATTTAACGCTTAGGTTGTTACTACGCTCGCCGCTGGTCGTTTTCGGTTCTATGATAATGGCGTTTACGATAGATTCGAAATCAGCGCTTGTTTTCGTAATTATAATACCGCTTATAGCGGCGGCTGTTTTTGCGATAATGCTAACGTGTTTGCCTCTTTACGGAAAGGTGCAAAAAAAGCTGGATAAAGTTATGCTCCGCACGCGCGAAAACTTAGCGGGAGTTAGAGTAATTCGTGCGTTCGGGATAGAGGAATCTGAAAAAAAGGCTTACGCCAACGAGAGTGCCGAGCTTGCCGCTGGGCAAAAAAAAGTAGGGCTTATTGCCGCGCTTTTAAATCCGCTAACTTACGTGCTTATTAATTTTGCGGTAATCGCATTAATATACGCGGGTGCGCTTCGCGTCGATAGCGGCGTTATTACTCAAGGCGCGGTTATTGCTCTTTACAACTATATGTCGCAAATTTTGGTTGAGCTTATTAAGCTTGCCAACCTTATAATAAACATAACCAAATCGGTGGCGTGCGCGGGGCGTATTCAAAGCGTTTTAGACGGGCAAACTTCGCAAAAAAACGGTGCCGTTACGCAAGGCAATTTAAACGCGCGCGGCTGCGTTAGTTTTAAAAACGTTTCGCTAAAATACAGCGAAAAGGGCGGTTTTGCCTTAGAAAACGTTAATTTAGAGGTGAAAAACGGCGAAACCGTAGGAATAATTGGCGGAACGGGCAGCGGTAAAAGCTCGCTCGTGTCGCTAATTCCAAGATTGTACGACGCCGCTTTGGGTACGGTTGAAGTCGGCGGCGTTAACGTTTGCGACTACGATAAGGATTGCTTGCGTAAAAAGATAGGTTTCGTGCCGCAAAAAGCCGTTTTGTTTTCGGGTACGGTGCGTGAAAATCTTTTATGGGGCAATGAAAACGCGAGCGAGCAAACGCTAAAAGCGGCGGTTTTAAACTCTTGTTCTGAATTTATTTACGATAAAAGCGGCGGGTTAGACTGCGTCGTTGAACAAGGCGGCAAAAACTTTTCGGGCGGGCAACGCCAACGGCTTACCGTGGCGCGCGCACTCGTGCGAGAACCTGAAATTCTTATTTTGGACGACAGCTCTTCCGCGTTAGATTTTGCAACCGACGCGCGAATGCGTAAAGCGATAGCCACGCTACCTTATAAACCGACGGTTTTCGTCGTTTCGCAAAGAACCGGCTCGGTAATGCATGCCGATAAAATAGTGGTACTCGATAAC
>CAYZWD010000025.1:0-8815 GCA_964482115.1 uncultured Acidiphilium sp.
CGTCTATATTAGTGTTGCCCTTCGCCGCGTGAATTGCAAAAATTTTGCACTTGCGCTTTTTTTCGTAAGCTTCGCAAAAAAAAGGAACTAGCGAGCCGTTGCCAAGAGCTGCCGCGGCAAGCGCCAAAGTTGGTTTTTCGCTAGCGTTGTTCGCGTTTTTTTCAACGGGTTTGCACGCTTTTTCGCACGGAGCGTTAGCCAAAACGTCGCTAGCGAATATATCTTCGCCGACGGGCGAAATCAGCGGCACGGCTTCGCCCGTTAAAAATTTATATTCCAACAAATTTTCTTTGGGTAAAAATTCGCAATATTCGCCGGTAGAACCTTGCATATTGCTTTGCCCCATAAAAATCAAAACGTCCATTTTCTGCCTTTTTGTGTTTTTTATAAAAAACGGCTTTCGCACGCTCGTTTAACACGATTTAATGCCCTTTTAATAGTTTTTTTATGCCTCTGTTTTACGAGTTTTAACGCAATTTTAACGCGACCCTTTACTTACTCTTTAGTCTAAGCCACATCATTTTAACAGTTTTTTATAGCCGTGTCAATCAATAAACGCAAAAATTACCGAAAGGCAAGTAAAACAGAGCGCATTTTTGCTCCTAAAAATTGTATTTTTTGCAACTATTCGGAGCAGTTTTTTCTTGTTTTTTTTGTTTGAACTAAAACCGAGATTTTATACAATCATGGGAATTTTTATTGATTTTTTATTTTTTTGTGCTTTTTTGTCAATAATCATCCGCGTGCATAGCACGTGGTTTTTATTTTTCGGGAACAGCCCTCGTCCACCGACTTAGCGTAAATAATTAAAAAGCAAAAGAACTGTTTTATAATAACTCTATTATACGTTATAACGCGTTTTCTTTTCTTTCAGCGGTTATTTTTTCACCGTCTACAATAAGCTTACATATCCTCGCGGTTCGCCTATCCTCATCGTCTTTTTCGATCTCTCCTTTATCTCTGCCGTGGTATATCGCATAATAATCCCCCTTATATTTTATTACACTATTATGCCCCGTTCCCTCTTCAAACTCGTTTCTCGCAATAATCGGAGCGTAAATGTTATCCGACGGATATTTTTTAAACTTTACTTTCGTTAAGTCGTTTTCCGATGTTTTCGCTACGGCGTATCCCAAATAATAATACGGACTTTGATAGCAGTTTCCGGAATAAATCAAATAGTGATAGTTGCCCTCTCTAAAATAAAACGCGCCCTCTAACGTATGCCAATCTTTTCCGTCACCAAATCTGTTGCGCCTAAATATTTCTTCGTCTAAAGTCGGTTTTACCACGGGTACGGGTTTTCCCTCAACGTGTTCGGGATCTATCATTCGATCAACACAAACGTAAGTGCCGATACGCTCTCCGTCGTAGTCGTTTGTAGAATAAAAAATATATAAACCCGATTGATTTTCTACCACGTGCGAATCTATCGCAAACGGGGCAATTATCGGCTTTGCGTTCTCAAACGGTCCTTCCGGAGAGTCTGACGACGCAACGTACATCGTTTGCTTATGCGAGTCGCTCTCATCAACGTTTATACACGATACGTACATATAATATTTCCCTTGTGTTTTTATAACCGACGGAGCCCAAAAGTCTTTTTTACCGTCGATCACGAGAACTTTGCCGATATCGCGATACTCACCCGTCAACGCGTTTGCCTTAAATGCTTCAACTCCGTTTCTAGAAGTACAATATACGTAAAAATTACCGTCCGCCTCCAACATAAAAGGATCGGGCTGATAGCTTTGCTCGTTTTCTTTCGCTTTAATGAGTTTCATATTTTCTCCTCTCGTTTTAATGGTTTTGCTAATCAAAGCATACCGCCGTGCTCATTTTTGAAAGCAATATATCGTTATTATACATAAAATCAAATCGTAAATCAAGCGTTCTATCGATAGTCGTTTCTTATAAACGTTTTTTAATCTAAAAACACCCGTTATTATTTCTACACCTTTCCGTTTACAAAGTTTTCTTAATTTTTCTTTATATCAAAAAACGCGGTTTTATACGCCGCGTTTTTTTACGTTATTTTTTGTTTTTATTTAGTTTGCGATAAAGCAAATTATGCCTTGGTTTCGCAATAAATGCAACGATACACCTTGTTTTCTTTATCGGTGAGCTTAAACACTTGATCTAACTCTTGCTCGCAAGTGGTTATACATCTGGGGTTTTTGCATTTTATAACGTTGGTTAACGTTTCGGGCAGTTTTACGCCGTGTTTTTCAACTATTTGCCCGTTTTTTATAAACGCCACGGTAGCCGTGGGGGCAACGAACCCGATAACGTCGAAATCGAGCGTTACGCCCGCCGCTATTTTAATAATATCTTTTTTGCCGTATTTTTCGCTAACCGCGTTTTTAATAATGGCGATAGAGCAATCTAACTCGTCTAAATGCAAAAGGTTATAAAGTTTTATGCCCTGCCCCGCGGCGATATGGTCTATAACCACTCCGTTTTTTATAGCGTCTATATTCATATAGTTCCCGCCTCCGTAAGTAATTTAAGTATTAGCGCCATGCGCATATATTTACCGTTTACCACTTGTTTAAAATAGCACGCCCTAGGATCTTTATCGATCGCCACGCTTATTTCGTTAACGCGCGGCAACGGGTGCAAAATAGCTAAGTCATTTTTAGCGTTTTTTAGCTTATCGGGGGTTAAAATATAGCTGTCTTTTAAGCGCAAATATTCTTCTTCGTTAAAAAATCTTTCGCCCTGAACGCGCGTCATATACAATACGTCTAGCTTAGGAATAACGCTTTCTAAATCGGCGGTTTTTTCATATTTTAAGCCGTTTTCGATTATAACTTCCTTTTCGATATAGCTAGGTAATTTTAATTCGTCGGGCGAGATTAAAACTATATTAACGTTTTTATAGCGGCTTAGCGCGGTTATTAAAGAGTGTACGGTTCTGCCGAACTTTAAATCGCCGCAAAAACCTATGGTAAAATCGTTGAGACTGCCCTTTTCGCGCTTGATGGTGCATAAATCCGCAAGCGTTTGCGTGGGGTGGCAATGCCCGCCGTCACCCGCGTTGATAACGGGCACGGTAGCGTTGTTCGCGGCAACTAATGCAGCGCCCTCTTTGGGGTGGCGCATAGCTATAATATCGGCGTAACAGCTTACTATTTTCGCGGTGTCCGCAACGCTTTCGCCCTTAGATACCGAGGAACTTTTCGCGTCGGAAAAGCCGAGAACGTGCCCGCCTAGCTCGTAAGCGGCAGCCTCGAAACTCAAACGCGTTCTGGTTGAAGGCTCGAAAAACAAAGTTGCAAGTTTTTTTCCGTTTAGCTTATGCGCGTATTTATCGGGATTTTTTATAATATCCGACGCGACGTCGATAAGCTCGTCGATTTCGGCAACGGATAAATCTGAAATATCTATAACGCTTCTCATATTACGCCCTCGCGCCGTTTACGGAAAGATAATTTTTTATGCGGTCTACGTTTTGCTGATTTTCGGGTTTTTCTTCGAGATATTCGATTATCTCGTAAACGGTAACTACCGAATAAACGGGGAAGCCGAACTCGTCGCTAATTTCTTTCATTGCGGATTTTTCGGTTTTGCCTTTTTCCATTCTGTCTACCATAACGAAAACGGCGCAAACTTTTACGCCTTCTAATTTAGATAAAATAGCCATGCTTTCGCGTATAGCAGTGCCCGCGGTGATAACGTCTTCAACGATAACCACTTGCTCGCCCGCACTAGGCTTATACCCTACGAAAACGCCGCCCTCGCCGTGATCTTTTTCTTCCTTTCTGTTAAAAAAGAATGGGGCGTTAACGCCTTTTTCAGACAACGCGCACGCAACGGACACCGCTATGGGAATGCCCTTATACGCCGGCCCGAAAAGAACGGTTTTTTTATTGCCTATTTTTTCGAAATACGCCTTAGAATAAAATTCGCCCAGTCTTCTTATTTGTTCGCCCGTTTTAATTTCGCCCGCGTTGATGAAATAAGGGATTTTTCTTCCGCTTTTTGCGGTAAAATCGCCGAATTTCAAAACATTTGCGCTTTCTAAAAATTCAATAAATTCACGCTTGTAACTTTCCATTTTTTACCTCTTAACCTAAAAATTCTTTTAAACAACGCTCGTAAGCGGCAACGGGATCTAAAGCCGCGGTTATAGACCTGCCTACGACTATATAATCCGAACCTATTTTACGCGCCTCGGCGGGGGTCATAACGCGCTGTTGGTCGCCCTTATCGTCGCCGACGAGGCGAACGCCGGGGGTAACCGTTAAAAAGTCGTTTCCGCACGCGGCGTGAACTTTACCCGCCTCTAACGGAGAACAAACCACGCCGTCTAGCCCCGCCTTTTTTGCGTTTAACGCGTAGTGCATAACCACTTCGTCGATCGGCTCTTTTATAAGTAAATCGCGCTCCATACTTTCTTGATTAGTAGAAGTAAGCTGAGTTACCGCGATAAGTAAAGGTCTTGTGCCGTCCGCACGGGTAAGACCTTGAATAGCCGCTTCCATCATGGGGATAGTTCCGCCCGCGTGAAGATTGCAAATATCAACGTCTAATTCGGACAAAACAGCCATCGCTTTTTTTACGGTGTTAGGTATATCGTGAAGCTTTAAATCCAAAAAGATTTTATGCCCGCGATTTTTAATTTCTTTTACGATAGACGGACCTTCCGCGTAAAAAAGTTCCATGCCTATTTTTACGTAAGGTTTTTTACCCTTAAAAAGGTCTAAAAATTCAAAAGTTTTGCTCGCGCTTGAAAAATCGCAAGCGATAATAACGTCTTTAGCCATGAATTGCCTCTCCTATAATATCTTTTAAATTTTTAACGCCGTATTTATCCATAACGCGCGGTAAATCGTTTATTATCTCTAAACAAGCGTAAGGGTTAATTAAGTTTGCCGCGCCTACTTCGACCGCGGTTGCACCCGCAAGCATCATTTCGATAACGTCTTCGGCAGAACTTACCCCGCCCATTCCGACCACGGGAATTTTTACGGCGGAGGCTACTTCGTAAACCATTCTTAGCGCCACGGGAAAAATAGCCGCGCCCGAAAAACCGCCCTTTTTATTAGCTATAATCGGCTTTTTGGTTTTTAAATCTATTCGCATTCCAAGCAAAGTGTTTATCAAGCTTATTCCGTCCGCACCGGCGTCTTCACACGATTTAGCAATGCTAACTATATCGGTAACATTTGGCGAAAGCTTAATAATAACGGGCTTTTTAGCCACTTTTTTTACCGCTTTAACCACGCTTGCCGCCGCGGAAGCGTCCGTACCGAAGCTCATGCCGCCACCGTGAACGTTGGGGCAGCTTACGTTTACCTCTAACCACCCTACTATATCTTCTTTATCGAGTAGCTCGCATGTTTTTGCGTATTCTTCAAGCGAAAACCCGCTTACGTTAGCCATTATTTTTTTGTTAAAGCACTTTTTAAGCTTGGGCAGTTCTTCACTAATAACCTTTTGTACCCCCGGATTTTGCAAGCCTACCGCATTGATAAGCCCCGCCGTGCATTCGGCTATTCTGGGGGTGGGGTTGCCGAACCGCTCGTTTAAAGTAGTGCCCTTGCACGAAAACGAGCCTAAAACGTTTATGTCGTAAAGCGAAGCGTATTCGTAACCGTAACCGAACGTGCCGGAAGCGGGAATAACCGGGTTATCTAGCTCTGTTCCGCATAAATTTACGGTTAATCTTCCCATAATATTTCCTCCTTTTTAATTACCGGACCTTCTTTGCAAATTCTTTTATAGCCCGTAATTGTTTTGCAAGAACAGCCCATGCACGCGCCGAAACCGCAACCCATGCGTTTTTCAAAACTCATTTCTCCGCTAGTTTTGCTAGCCCTATACACGGCTTTTAGCATAGGTTCGGGCCCGCAAGCGTAAAAATACGAATAATCTTCGGGCAAAGCGTCGGTTACGAAGCCTTTTTTGCCGTAAGAACCGTCCACCGTGGCTACGGTGACGTCGCATCCCTGCAATTTAAACTGCTCTTCGTAAAAAACCTCTTTTTTAGTGTTAAAGCCTAGTATTACGGTTACCTTTTTGCCTTGCTCGCGCAATTTTTTTGCTAGCATATAAAGAGGCGGAACGCCTACCCCGCCGCCTATAAGCAACGGTTTTTCGCCCGAAAGGGTTAAATCGTAGCCGTTACCTAGCCCGCTTAAAACGTTTAAACGCTCGCCTATTTGCATTTTGCACATTTTTTCCGTGCCTTTGCCCACGGTTTTGTAGATTATAGTAACGGAGCTATCGTCTTTATCGCACACCGAAATAGGGCGGCGCAAATACAGCCCGTCTATTTGAATATTTATAAACTGCCCGCAAGCGATTATATCGCTTACGTCGCCCTCTAAACGCATTCTGTAAACGTTTTCTACGAGTTTTTCGTTTTCGACTATTTTATAAACGACTTGCTTCATTAAAAATCCTCTTTTAAGCGAAAATTAAGCGTCTATCGTGGATATGGTAAGCGTGGTTTCCTCTAAAACGTCTAAGAGCACGTTTACGGTATCTAGCGAAGTGAAAGTGGTAACGTTATTTTCGGTTGTTAAGCGGCGAATTTTTTGCCCGTCGCTTTCTTGCGCAGACTCGCCTATATCCCTAGTGTTTATAACGTAAGAGATATGCCCTTGCCTTACCGCGTCAGGGATATCTTCGCTGCCGTCGCTTATCTTATTTAAAACGTGGGTTCTTATACCGTTGTTTTTAAGGAAAGCCGCCGTGCCCGCGGTTGCCAAAATGTTAAAACCGAGGTTATAAAAACGGCGAACGAGGGGCAATACCTCCGCTTTGTCTTTATCCGCCACCGTTACGAATACCGAGCCGTAGTTTTGAAGTTTCATACCCGAAGCTTGTAGCGCCTTATAGAGCGCGCGGTTAAGTTTATCGTCGTAACCGATAGCCTCGCCCGTCGATTTCATTTCGGGCGAAAGGTAAGCGTCTAGCCCCTTGATTTTATTAAACGAGAACACGGGAACTTTTACGTAATAACGCTTTTTCTCTTCGGGATAAATATCGAAAATTCCTTGTTCTTTAAGCGATTTGCCCAAAATAACCTCGGTTGCGATATCTGCTAATTCGTAGCCCGTAGACTTTGAAAGGAACGGCACGGTACGCGAAGAACGGGGGTTAACTTCAATTATATACACGTCGTCGTTTTTATCCACTATAAACTGAATGTTATACAGCCCTACTATGCCTATACCCAAGCCCAGCTTTTTAGCGTATTGCAAAATTATACCCTTAACTTTGTTGGATATACTGAACGTGGGGTAAACGCTGATAGAATCGCCCGAGTGAATCCCCGTGCGCTCTACTAATTCCATAATGCCGGGAACGAACACGTTTTTACCGTCGCAAATGGCGTCTACTTCGACTTCTTTGCCCTCTATATATTTATCGACCAAAACGGGCTTATCGGCGTCGATTTCGACGGCGGTTTTTAAATAGTGGCGGAGCTGTTCTTCGTTGGCGACTATTCTCATCGCTCTGCCGCCCAAAACGAAGCTCGGGCGGACGAGTACGGGATAGCCTATTTCGCTTGCGGCTAAAACGCCGTCTTCGATTTTAGTAACGGCTTTGCCCTTAGGTTGGGGAATATCTAACTCTTTTAATATCTTTTCAAAATCGTCGCGGTTTTCGGCGCGCTCTATAGCGGCGCAGTCCGTGCCGATTATGTTAACGCCGCGATCCATAAGCGGTTGCGCTAGGTTGATTGCCGTTTGCCCGCCGAGCGACGCGATTACGCCCTCGGGGTGCTCGAACTCAACGATAGCCATAACGTCTTCGGGGGTTAGCGGCTCGAAATAAAGCTTATCGGAGGTGGTGTAGTCGGTAGAAACCGTTTCGGGGTTGTTGTTGATTATAATCGCCTCGTAACCGGCGCGTTTGATGGTTTGAACGGCGTGAACGGTAGAATAATCGAACTCTACGCCCTGACCGATTCGGATAGGCCCTGCGCCTAAAACTATTATTTTCTTTTTATCCGTGAGCCTAGACGCGTTTTCGCCCGTGTAAGAAGAATATAAATAAGCTATATATTTGCCCGAGTGCAAAGTGTCTACCATTTTAAACACGGGTTTAATATCCCATTCGCGGCGCTTATTATAAACGTCTAGTTCTTTTACGTTCCAAAGTTTTGCTATAAATTTATCCGCAAAACCAAGCTTTTTAGCCTCTAATAAAAGAGTTTTGTCGTTAGGGCTTGCCTTTAACGCGTTTTCAAGGTCAACTACGCGCTTAAAGCTTTCTAAGAACAATTCGGTAATAGCGGTAAGCTCATGGATTTCGGCAACCGAAACGCCCCGCCTTAAAAGTTCGGTAACGGCAAAAATATTATCGGACTTAAATTCTTTTACGTAAGACTTAAGCTCTTCAACCGAATAACCGTCGAACTTAGCAAGGTGTAAATGGCAACAGCCTATTTCGAGCGAACGTACGGACTTTAATAAACATTCTTCTAAATTGCTGCCTATGCCCATAACTTCGCCCGTAGCTTTCATTTGCGTGCCTAAGGTATTGGGGGCGTCCGCGAACTTATCGAAGGGGAAGCGCGGGAATTTTGCAACCACGTAATCTAAAACGGGTTCTACCGCGGCGGTTGCCCCCGCAACGGGTATTTCGTCTAACGTCATGCCTACGGCGATTTTCGCAGTAACGCGGGCAATAGGATAGCCGCTCGCCTTCGAAGCAAGCGCCGAAGAACGCGATACGCGCGGGTTAACCTCTATTAAATAATATTTGCTCGAATCGGGATCTAGCGCGAACTGAACGTTGCACCCGCCCTCTATTTTAAGTTCGCGGATAATTTTTATGGCGCTGTCGTTAAGCATTT
>CAYZWD010000026.1:0-8794 GCA_964482115.1 uncultured Acidiphilium sp.
ATAAAAATTAAAAAGTAGGGCTATAAGCCCGTTAACGGCACTTTCGGTTAGCGAATTAAGTAAAAAGAGGGCAAAAAATTTCGTAGAAAACGGCTTAAAAAAACAAACGCGGCAAAGTGTAAGCGGCTAAAACGTTTATTGCAACTTACGAAAATAACGATAAAAATAAATAACGGAAAAAAATAAAATGAAATTTACTGAATTTACCATAGTTACCACGTCTGACGCGCAAGAGCTAGTCGCCGATATTTTGTGGCAATATACGACTTACGGCGTTGCCGTGTGCGATAAACGCGACGTAATCGAGCTTATCGAAAACAGGCGTTCTACTTTCGATTATATCGACGAGGAGCTTGAAAAACAGAGCGATAAATGCGCGTTCGTTAAAGCCTACGTAGAGCTTGGCGAAAGCCTAAAAGTAGCCGCGCTTTTAAACGACGATTTAGCTTTGCTAAAAGCCAACGCTGCGGGCAATATAGCCGTCGGCACGCTAGAGCTAACTTCGCGCGTGGTTGAGGGCGACGACTGGATAGCCGTGTGGAAAAAACATTTCCGCCCCATAAATTACGGAAAAATCACGGTTTGCCCAAAATGGATAAAATACGATAAGCGCGTCGGCGAAGAGGTGGTTTATATCGATAGCAACGCCGCGTTCGGCACGGGCGAGCATGAAACCACGTCTATGTGCATAGAATATCTCGAAAAATATTTAAGCGCGGGCGAAACGCTCGTTGATATAGGCACGGGCAGCGGCATTTTGGGTATTGCGGGCGTGAAACTGGGCTTTTCGCGCGCGGTTATGACGGATATCGACCCCGTTTCGGTGCTTTCCGCGAAACATAACGCCGAAATCAACGGCGTAAGCGATAAATGCGAAATATACCGCTCCGATTTAGTAGAGGGCGTAGAAGGGGTAGGCGGCGTTGCCGTAGCTAACATTACCGCCGAAATTTTAGTGCGTTTAACCGCTGATATAAACAAAAAACTCAAACGCGGCGGCGTTTTGATAATGAGCGGAATTATTAAAGAAAGGCTTAATTTTGTATTAAACAATTTTGAAAAAGCGGGCTTTAAACTGCTTGAAAAACGCGAAAAAGGCGAATGGTTAGCCGTCGTTATGCAAAGCGGCGTTGGCGAAATCAGCACTCCGGATTGCGTAGCTAACAAATGTGAGGAAAAAACTGTATGAAAGCGGTGGTTTTTACGCTCGGTTGCAAGGTAAACTCGCGTGAGAGCGCGGGGATTATGCAAGGTTTAAAAGAGCGCGGCTACGAAGTTTACGACGACTGGACTAGCGCCGAGCTTTACGTGATAAACACGTGCGCGGTAACGGCGGAGGCGGAAAAAAAGTCGCGCCAAGCGATAGCGCGCGCTAAAAAGTATAACGAAAACGCAAAAATTATTATTTGCGGTTGCGCGGCGCAAAATCACCCGCAAGCTTTTTACGATAAAGGTGCGTTCGCCGTTGTCGGCGCGCGCAACAAAGAACGGCTTTTCGACCTTTTGGATATAGGCGGGGTTGATGTTTCGGACGGTTTGGCGTATTCGGAGGGGTATTTACCGTGCAAAACTTCGAAAACGCGCGAATATATAAAAATTCAAGACGGTTGCGATAATTTTTGCTCTTATTGCATTATTCCCTATTTGCGCGGCCGTTCGCGCTCGCGCGATAAGCAAAAAATCAAGCAAGAAATTTTGCAACTTTCGCCGCAAGAGGCGGTAATTACGGGCATAAACGTTTCCGATTATAACTTCGAGGGGTGCGATTTAGCCGACCTTTTGCTGTTTTTATCCGATTTAGATTGCAGAATAAGGTTAGGTTCGCTAGAGGCGTGCGTTATAACCGAAAAATTTTTAAACGCAACCAAATCGCTTAAAAATTTCGCGCCGCATTTTCATTTGTCCTTACAATCGGGTTCTAACGCGGTGCTAAAAAGCATGAATCGCCACTACACCGCCGAAGAATACGCCGAAAAAGTTGCGCTAATTAGAAGTTATTATCCCGAAGCCGCAATCACTACGGACGTTATCGCCGGTTATTCAACCGAAACCGACGAGTTTTTCGAGCAAAGTTACGAATTTTGCAAAAAAATGCAGTTTGCGGATATTCATTGTTTCCCTTACAGCGTTAGAAAAGGCACGGTCGGCGCTAAACTTAAACCTATTGCAGACGACGTGAAAAAGGCTAGGCTAAACAGATTGCTCGCGTTAAAAGCCGAGCTCAAAGCCGATTACGAAAAGAAAAACGAAGGCAAAATTTTGCAGTTTATAGCCGAAGAACGAATCGACGGATATACCGTCGGTTATAGCGAAAACTATTTGCGGCTTTACGTTAATAGCGGCGCGTTCGGCGTTTATAACGTGCGC
Source organism: uncultured Acidiphilium sp. (assembly GCA_964482115.1). Lineage (GTDB taxonomy): Bacteria > Bacillota > Clostridia > Christensenellales > Borkfalkiaceae > HGM11416. The sequence goes on from CAYZWD010000026.1 coordinate 2,368, forward strand.
GTTTTAAGCCCGTTTAAAGACGGCGCTTTGGCTGAAACGGCTGAAACGGCTGAACCTTTGGCTTAATTGTCGGCTGAACGGCTGAGTTTTTGGTTTAATAAGTTTATTTTTATATTTCATAAAAAGATTTAAGGAGAAAAAAATTTATGGATACTTGTTTATTTTGTAAGTTCGTTAGCGGCGAAATTCCCACTAATAAGGTTTTTGAAAACGACGATTTTATTATTATTCGCGATATAGAACCTAAGGCGAAAAACCATTTTTTGGCTATTCCTAAAAAGCATTTTAAATATCTTGCCGAAATGACGGAAACCGACGCGGCAACGCTCGGCAGAATTTTAAGCGAAATTCCTAAGCTTAGCTCGCTTTTAGAGCTGAACGGCGGTTATCGCTTGGTTATAAATCAGGGCGACGACGCAGGTCAAAGCGTTCCGCACTTGCATATTCATATTTTAAGCGGACAAAAAATGGGCTGGCAACCCGCGTAATTTGCGTTTGTTTTGCCTTTTATCGTAAAACTCTGTTAAAACAGTTGACTTAAACTTCGCTATTTGATATAATCTCAACGATTGAAATTATTTTAAGCCGTTAGGGCAGGGGAGGGTTGAAGAATGTCTACGATAAGAGTTGGTGAAAACGAATCTTTAGATAACGCACTTCGTCGCTTTAAAAGAAAATGCTCGCGCGACGGTATAATCGGTGATATGCGCCGCAAAGAACATTACGAAAAACCTTCTGTAAGGCGCAAAAAGAAAGCGGAAGCCGCTAGAAAAAGAAGTATAAAAGGTTAATTTTTACACCCGATAAGTTATTAAGCTTGTCGGGTGTTTTTTTGTCGAAAAAAGCAACGAAGAGGCAAAAAAAGTAATAAAAATGCGAAAGGCGCAATAAAAAACGCCGAGAGTAGGTGGTCGTGCTCCGCTTTGGGGAGCGCCCGCTCGCCGCGCGTAAGCGTGCCATGTGCGGGTATGCCTTTCGAGGTCGTGCCGCGCATAGGTGCGCCAAGCTATGCTAGCGATAAAAAATTATTGATAAGACGAAAAAAGGAAGTAGAAATTATGGCAAAAAACACGAAAAGCGGCTTTAAAGTTCTTGCAAAAATGGCAAAAAACCGCTTAAAAAACGGATTTTGGGAAGATTATAAAACGACGGTGCAAAACGGAGTAACTGCAGCCGAAACCGAGGGCTTAGCGCGCTCTAACGTAATTAACTATTATAAAGCGCGCGTAAGCGAAAAAATTTTGCGCGCCTCTACCGAGGAAGACGCCGCTTTTTATCAAAGAGTAAAGCATATTTTAGATACTTACGGCGACGTTTCGGATATTTTAGGCAGATTATGCGATGAAGAGTATATGAGCACGCTCGGCTTCGAGCAAAAGCAACGTTATTTGTTTAATCTTGCCGCCCGCTACCGCGAATGTCGCACCCGCTACGAGCAAGAAAAAAAGTTTTCGGTTTTAACGGCGGATAATTTAAGCGAAAAATCTCCCGCTTCCGCGTCGGAAAACAAAGTTGTTTAGTTTTAACGCGCCTTTGCGGTTGCTCTGTAACGCGGGCAAAACTTGCCACGTCTTTAGCGGGCGGTGATAACGGTATTGCCGTCGCCGATGGGGGCTTGATAAAGAGGATAAAAAAACGAAAAACCCGTCTATAGGTCGATTAACGGCATATAGGCGGGTTTTAAACACGCTTTTTAGCCGTTTTAAAACGCGCGTGCTTTAGCTAAGTCGCCTTGCTGTGCGGGTTGGCTATAATTAAACTTCCTCGCTTTTAGCCGCGGTAATTCGCTTTTAGATAGAGTAATTCGCTTTATGTCGGCGTAAAAACTTTTAATGAAAATTTTTAGCAAAGCAATTTAATTGAGTTTAAACGGTTTTAAGTTGGGCAATATAATTTACAAACGCGAATAAAAGTGGTATAATAGTTCGGTATGAACGATTATTTGAACGGACTAAACGAAAAACAGCGCGCAGCCGTGCTCGATACCGAGGGTTACGTTTTGGTGTTTGCGGGGGCGGGCAGCGGCAAAACGCGTGTTTTAACTACCAGAATAGCGCACCTAGTTAACGGGTTGGGCGTTGCGCCCGAAAATATTCTTGCAATAACCTTTACGAACAAGGCGGCAAACGAAATGCGCGATAGGCTTGCGCTATTGGGCGTAAACGTAGGCGAAGCGTGGGTTTGCACTATTCACAGCATGTGCGTTAGAATATTGCGCTCCAGCATAGGTAGGTTAGAGGGGTATAACAAGAATTTTTCTATCTATAGCGAGGTAGATAAAAACAACGTTTTAAAGCGCATTATCGCCGAAATGAAGCTAGACGGCGATAAATATTTAAAAAACGCGCGCTTTTATATATCGGACGCAAAAAACCGCGACGAAAACCCTTACGAGTTTCGCCGCCGCACCGACGTGCGCGAAATCGAAACTTACGCGCAAATTTACGTCGCTTACGAAGAAGCGCTTAAAAAGTCTAACGCGCTCGACTTCGACGACCTTTTGGTAAAAACCTATCATCTTTTAGACGACGACGAAGAGGTTTTAAACTATTACGCGAACAAATTCCGTTACGTGCACATCGACGAGTTTCAAGATACAAACAAAATTCAGCTTGAAATTGCCAGATTGCTTAGCTCCGCGCATAAAAACTTGTTTGCCGTCGGCGACGACGACCAAAGCATTTACGGTTGGCGCGGCGCGGAAATTAAAAATATTTTAGAGTTCGAAAAGTGCTTTGACGGCGCTAAAATACATAAATTAGAGCAAAATTACCGTTCCACCAAAAATATTTTAGAGCTTGCGAACACCATAATAAAGGGCAATACGGAGCGCATGCGCAAAACCTTATGGACCGAAAACGACGGCGGAGAGCGTGTTGAGGTCGAAATCGCTTCAGACGAAGCCGAAGAAGCGCGCTACGTGGCAACCCGCATAAAAACCGCGATGGCTAGCGGGGCTAAAGCAAGCGATTTTGCCGTGCTTATGCGAATAAACGCGTTGTCGCGCTCGTTCGAGCAAGAGTTTAATACTTACGGCATACCGTATAAGGTTTTTGGCGGATTTAAGTTCTTCGAGCGTAAAGAAATTAAAGATTTAACCGCGTATATGCGGCTTATGGTAAACCCGCTAGACGACGAGAGCGTGCTTCGCATAATCAACGTGCCCAAGCGCGGAATAGGCGAAAAAACCGTAGAGGCGCTTTGCGCTTACGCTAAAACTTACGGGCTTTCGGTGTTCGACGGCGTTGTCGATTGCGATAAACTAGGGCTTTCGGCTTCGGCGCGTTCTAGGCTCGAAGGGTTTAAAAAAACGATAACGTCGCTTATGATTGCCGCGCAAGACGAAACGCGCGGGCTTGCCGATATTTTTATCGAAGTTATAAGGCAAACGGCGTTTACGTCGCAATTCGAAGTCGAAAACGAAGAAAACTATTCTAAGCGCATGAACGTAAACGAATATCAAAGCGCGATAGAAGAGTTTGCTAAGCATAACGAAGGCGCAACCCTTGCGGATTTCTTAAATTCGATAACCCTAAGTTCCGATACGGACGACTTAGAAAGCGGCAATTTCGTTTCGGTTGCAACCGTGCACTCGGTTAAGGGGCTCGAATTTAAAAACGTTTTCGTTTGCGGGTTAGACGAAAACGTGTTCCCCGTAGCCCGCGCAACCGAAGGTCTTTCCGAAATGGAAGAAGAACGCAGGCTTATGTACGTGGCTATAACCCGAGCGCAAAAAAAGCTGTATTTAACCCGTGCGCGCAGTCGCTATCTTTACGGCAACAGGCAGTTCACCGCGCAAAGCACCTTTTTAAACGAGCTTGCGCCTAAGCTAGGGCTTAAACAACCCGCTCGGCGTGAATTTAGTTTCGAACCCGAGCGCGATTACGATTCGCGCTATCAAAGCGGAGGACGCAGCGTAAACTACGGCGGTTCTTATGGTTCGGGCGGCTACGGCGGCTCTTACGGCGGAGGCGGTTACGGCGGCTACGGCGGAGGTTCGCGCTATCAAAACGGCAGCGAGGAGTTTACGCCCTCGCAAAGCACGGGGTATTCTACGGCGGCGCGTTCGTTTTTGCAAAGCAGAAAATCCGCTCCAAGCGCAAAACCCGTAGGCGCAGGCGGCGCGCAAGCCGTAAAAACCGCGGCAATCAAGCCGAAAACCGTTATTAAGCACGTAAAATTCGGCGAGGGCACGGTTATAACCGTTAAAGGATCGGGCAAAGATATGATAATAGACGTGGCGTTTAAAGGCGTTGGCGTAAAATCGCTGGTCGCCGCGCTCGCGCCTATCGAGGTTATAAGCGAATAATACCCAAACGACCTCTATTAAAAACGTAACTACGAAAAATTTGGCGCGAAAAAATTACATGAATTCGCAAAGAACAAAAAAAACGCGAAAAAATAACGGAAAAATAAAGATATGACCGAACAACAAAGCGCGCGCATGGGCGAGCTCGTGCGACTTTTAAACAAATACGCAAACGAATATTACGTTCTAGACGCCCCCACCGTTTCGGACAAGCAATACGACGAGCTTTACGACGAGCTTAGGGCGTTAGAGGCTCAAACGGGCGAGGTTTTATTCGAATCGCCCACGCGAAGAGTAGGCGGCGAGCCTATTTCGGCGTTCAAAAAACATGCGCACGTCGCGCGGCTTTACAGTTTAGATAAAGCTACTTCTAGCGCCGAGCTTAGCGCGTTTTTTGCGCGGGTTGAAAAAACGGCGGGCAAAATTCCGCCTTGCACGGTCGAATATAAGTTCGACGGGCTTACCATGTGTTTAACTTACGAAAACGGCAGGTTCGTTCGCGCGACCACTCGCGGAAACGGAGCGGAGGGCGAAGACGTAACCGCGCAGGTTTACACGATTAAAAGCTTTCCGCTAACCATAGATTATAAGGGTGTTTTAGAGGTTAAGGGCGAGGCGATAATACGCCTTTCCGTGTTAGAACAATACAACAAAACCGCCGAAGAACCGCTTAAAAACGCGCGCAACGCGGCTGCGGGCGCGATACGGAATTTAGACCCGCGCGTAACCGAAAAACGCAAGCCCGAAATTTATTTTTACGACGTTAACTATTGCGACGGCGGGTTTATAAACACTCAAGAGCAAGCCGTAGAGTTTTTAAGAAAAAACGGCTTTAAAGTTTTCGACTTTTTGAGGGTTGCAAAAACCGAAGAGCAAATTTTTGAAGCGATAAACGAAATAGAAGTAGGGCGCAAAAATATAGACGTGCTTACGGACGGCGCGGTTATTAAAATAAACGATTTTGCTTTGCGTGAAGAGCTTGGCGAAACCGAAAAATTCCCGAGGTGGGCAATCGCTTACAAGTTCGAGCCCGAAGAAACCACTACGCTTTTAAAAAACGTTACGTGGCAGGTCGGCAGAACGGGCAAGCTTACCCCGCTTGCCGAGCTAGAGCCGGTCGAACTTTGCGGCGTTACCGTAAGGAAAGCCACGCTTAACAATTACGACGATATTAAACGCAAAAAAATCACCGCGAAATGCCGCGTTTTAATACACCGCAGTAACGAGGTAATACCCGAAATTTTGGGCGCTACCGAATGGATTGATCAAACGCAAATAATTCCGCCCGCGGTTTGCCCCGAATGCGGCGCTCCGCTAGAGCAAATAGGCGCTAACGTTTTTTGCGTTAACGAAGATTGTAGAAAGCGCGTGGTTTTGTCGCTTGCAAACTACGCTCAAAAGGACGCGATGGATATCGAGGGCTTTTCGCAAAAAACGGCGGAAGTGCTTTTCGATAAATTGCACGTAAGGCGTTTTTCGCAGCTATATTCGCTAACGGCAGAGCTGCTTTTGCAGCTGGACGGGTTTAAGGATAAAAAGGTTGAAAACTTGCTAAGAGCGGTGCAAAACAGCAAGGCTCGCCCCTTAGAACGGTTTATTTACGCGCTCGGAATAGACGGCGTAGGCAAAAAAACCGCAAAAGATTTAGCTAAAAAGTTTAAAAGCGTTCGTGCTTTAGCCGCGGCTTCGCAAGAGCAACTTTTGCAAATACCGGACGTGGGCGAAATCATCGCGCAGAACGTTATAGAATACTTTGAAAATCCGCTCAACGTTAAAGAGCTTGCACTTTTAGAAGAGGCGGGCGTTACCCCCGTTTTCGAAGAGCGCGTTTTGGGCGAGGCGTTTAAAGGTCAGCGCGTGGTATTAACGGGCACGCTGACTAAATATAAGCGCAGCGCCGCGCAAAAGCTTATCGAAGAGCAAGGAGGAGAGGTTTCAGGCTCGGTTAGCAAGCTTACCACTATGGTTTTAGCGGGCGAAGAGGCGGGTTCTAAGCTCGAAAAAGCGCGGGCTTTGGGCGTGCGCGTTATCTCCGAAGAAGAGTTCGAAGATATACTTTCGGGCAAAGCTACCGTTTAAATTTTCGCGTAGCCGCAGTATAACTTACCGCGTAGCCGC
>CAYZWD010000027.1:0-8784 GCA_964482115.1 uncultured Acidiphilium sp.
CCGTAAAGCGCACCGTATAGCCGTTATCGCACAACGGCTCGCCTTGTTCAACCAACTCAAAATTCGGGTTTATATCTAAGTTTTCAAAAAACACGTCCGCTTCCCCGTCGTAATCGACCTTAGTTAAATAAACCTTATCGCAATACGGAAGCATGGTTTTATAAAACGTAGCGCCGCCTATAATAAACACGTCGTCTGAGTTATAGGGGGCGACGGCTAGTTTAAGTTCGTCTAACGAATGCACGCATATACAATCTTCGCGGTTTACGGTTTCGGGGCATAAAACCACGTTAACGCGGTTTTTAAGCGGATTACTATTAGGTAAAGAAAGCAAAGTATTATAGCCCATGCAAACCACTTTACCGCTAGTTTTTTCCCTAAAAAAGCGCATATCTTGCGGAAGCGTGAACATAAGCGTATTTTTTTTGCCTATGCCCCACTTTTTATCAGCGTGTAAAATGGCGTTCATTAAATTGCCACCTCTAACTTTTTAGATATAGGCGTTGCCTTATAATCTACGAGCTCAAAGTCTTCTACCGTGAAATCGTAAAAATTCTTAACGTTCGGGTTAACTTTTAGCACGGGGGCTTCGTATTGCGGATTTAAAAGCATTTCTTTAAGTGAGTTAAAATGCCTATCGTAAATATGCGCGTCCGCTATTACGTGCACCAGCTCGCCGGGAACTAGCCCGCTGACCTGTGCAAGCATAATTAAAAGCACCGAATATTGCACTACGTTCCAGTTGTTTGCAACGAGCATATCGTTAGAACGTTGGTTTAAAATTCCGTTAAGCTTATTGCCCGAAACGTTAAACGTCATAGAATACGCGCAAGGATACAAATGCATTTCGTGAAGGTCTGCAAAATTATAGATATTAGTTAAAATTCTACGCGAAGACGGGTTGTTTTTTAAATCGTAAAGCACGCGGTCGACTTGGTCGAACTCGCCCTCTTTATAAACGTTTTTAACGCCTAATTGATAACCGTATGCTTTGCCGATAGAGCCGGTTTCGTCTGCCCAACTATCCCAAATGTGGCTTTTTAAATCGTGTACGTTGTTCGACTTTTTTTGCCAAATCCACAAAAGCTCGTCAACGGCAGACTTAAACGCCGTTTTGCGTATCGTAAGAATGGGAAATTCCTTTTGCAAATCGTAACGGTTTACTATGCCGAACGCCTTTTTGGTGTACGCGGGCGTGCCGTCTTCCCAACGCGGGCGAACGTTATATTCGCGATCCCACACGCCGTTTTCTACTATTTGCTTGCAATTATCTATAAAAATCTTATCTGCGTAACTCATGTTTCTCCTTTAATTATATGCAATTTATTACCGCGTACCCGCGCAAATTAACGCGCTTTTTCGTGCTTTTATGGCGGTTTAGCGCATTAGCGCATTTGCTTAGTGCCGTTAAGCTTTTGTTTTTTCATCCAAATTTTCATAACTAGCTTGTGCGGCAAAAGTTTTACTAAAAAGCGTTGCGCGTTGTTGAGCCCGCCGTAAACCGAAACGTCCTTTTTGCTATACAAATCTTTTATAGCCTTTGCCATAACCTTAGTTGCGTCGTACATTACGTCGTATTTAATAACGACGGGGTTTTCTTGCTTGTTAACGGCGCGGTTAAAAAACTCGGTTTTAGTCCAATACGGGCAAACGGATAAAACGTGAACGCCGCGATATTTAAGCTCTTGGTTAAGCGCCCTGCCGTAGCTTAACAAAAACGCCTTGCTTGCCGCATAAACGTTTATGTAAGGTATAGGCTGAAAAGCCGCGCACGAGGCGATATTCATAATTTTTGAACCTTCGCTCATATACGGCAAAGAATAATCGGTAACGTACATAACCGCTTTACAGTTAAGGTCTACCATATTCACTTGCTCTTCGGTTGAAAGCGTTTCGTAATGCCCGAACTTGCCGAAACCCGAACAGTTTGCCAATATTTTAACGTTAGGTTTTTCTTCGGCTAGTTTTTCGCGATAAATATTTATATTTTCGGCGACGGACAAGTCGATTTCAAGCGGAACGATTTTTGCGCCAACCAAGCCGCTAAGCTCTTCTAAACGCTGTTTTCTGCGGGCTATAACCCATATTTCGTCTACTTTTTCGCGCTTATCTATTTGCAAAACGAACTCTCTGCCCATTCCGCTGCTTGCGCCCGTTACCACTATAACGTTTTTCATACGCACCGCCCTCGCCTAATCCTTAATAAGTTATCCGTATACAATTATATATTTTTTTCGCGCGATAATCAACCGAAAACGCAGCCCTAACGCAATTTTACCCGAAAATGTAAAATATCCCGCGTAAAGTATACCTTTCCGCCCGCCCTCCTTTACGATCCTTTGCCGCGCCTTATCGTTCTTTACCGCCTTGCCGTTAGAAAACGCTTTACCATGCATTATAGTTACCGCGCACGCTTTTAAAACTTTAAGCATAAAATATTTACGCGGAAAAAGTAAAAAGCGCGTTATTACGGAGAAAAATACGGTGAAAAGCTTTAATTTAAAAAATCAAAAAATAGCCATAGCGGGGGCTAGCGGTTTGGTGGGCGAAAAAATTTTAAGCTTGCTTGAGGGCGAAAAAATACCCGCCCCGCCGCTTTTGTTTAGCACCGAACGTTCCGCGGGCAAGACTTATTATTTTAACGGCAAACGACTAAAAACACGCGTTTTATGCGAAAAAACGCTTTTTTCTTGCGGCACGGTGTTTTTTGCCGCGGATAACCAAACTTCTAAAAAACTAGTACCTGCCGCCGTAAAAAACGGCTGTTTTATCATCGATAACTCGCCCACGTTTAGGCAAAACAAGGGCGTTCCGCTTATAGTGCCCGAAGTTAATTTAAGCGCGTACGGCGGGCAAGCGCTTATTGCCAACCCCAACTGTTCAACCATACAATGCGCCGTGGCGTTATACCCGATTTTGCAAAACTTCGGATTAAAAAGCGTTTGCGCCGTTACCTATCAATCGGTTTCGGGCTGCGGAAAAAACGGGCTCAACGAGCTTATACGCGCTAGAAAACAAAACGGACGTAACGCACGAAACGCGCCGAAAACACAAGGCGGCAATCAAACCCAAAGCGCGCAAGAAAAATTTGCAAAAACTCAAACGCAAAAAGTGCACGCTTGCGCGAATGCGCATTTAAACCCGTGTTTAAACGGAGTTTTCGGGTGCGACGTAAAAAACAACTGCATACCCAAAATAGGCGAGCTGTTTTGCGACGGCTACACCGAAGAAGAGAAAAAAATGCAAAACGAAACACGAAAAATATTTGCTTTAAACAAGCTTAGCGTTTCGGCGTTTTGCGTGCGCGTGCCCACCGAATATTGCCACGGCGTATTTTTGCGGGTAAAAACCGAACGCGATTTCGCGCTTGACGAGGCGCTTGCCGCCCTTAACGCGTTTAAGCCGATAAAGCTGATTTTACCTAATATTCCGCCCTATTACCCCGTAAACGACCTAGCCGCGGGCAGCCCGACCGTCTACGTCGGTAGAGTGCGCAAGCCAAAACCGCGGACGCTCGAACTTTACGCCGTTGCGGACAATTTGCTAAGAGGCGCGGCGTTTAACGCGGTTGAAATTTATAAAAAAATAATTTTATGCCATTAAACTTATGAAAAAAAAGTTCAATAGCGGCGCGGCTATAAAATTCGGCGGAACGGTAGTTGCTAAATTCGGCGGTTCTTCCGTAATAAATAAAAACGGCTTAAACAGCCTTAAAAATTTCGTTTTAAGCAACGCAAAGCAAAAAATTATAATAATTTCGGCAGCGGGCAAAAAAAACGACGGCGATAAAAAGCTAACCGACCTTTTGTTAGAGCTTTACGCGCTAACGGTAAAGCAAAAAAACTTAGCGGAGCAAAAAGTCTTAGCGGCGCGAAAAAACTTAGCAAGCACAAGAATTTTTGCAAATAAAAAAAGCGCGCGTTTAACGCGCGAACTTTCAAAAATTAAAAGCGCGGTTATAAAAAAACTAGCCGAGCTTATTCGCTTAGCCTTTGACGTTAACTTTAACGAAGCCGTGAAAACAGCCGAAACTATTTACGAAAAAACTTTAAACGGAAAAAAGATATTAAAAAACGGCATTGATTATTGCGTAAGCCGCGGCGAATATTTAACGTGCAAAATTCTTTGCGCGGCGTTTAACGGCAATTTTTTGAGCGCGGAACGCGTATTTTATATTTCGCAAATGGATAACGGCGCCGATAATAGACCCGATAACGGAACGCATATTTTTTTACGCGCGGATAAACTTAAAATAAACCTTAAAAAATCGCGCGCGTCGCTTTTAAACGCTTTGGCTAACGCCCCCTCGCCGCAACAAAAGTTCCGTGCTACTTCAACGCAACGAACGCAACGAAAACCGCTTACCGTAACTTCAACGCAACGAAAACCGCTATTTATTACGGGATTTTACGGCAATTACGGTGGTAAAATAAAGCTTTTTCCGCGCGGGGGCGGCGATTTAAGCGGTGCGTTGGCGGCGGCGTGCGCGCGCGCCGAACTTTATAAAAACTACACCGACGTTTGCGGAATAAAAAACGCCCCGCCCGATATAATAAAAAACGCAAAAACCTTTAAGCGGGTATGCTACGCCGACTTAAAACGGCTTATCTTTAGCGGAGCGGGCGTTTTAAGCCGCGAAAGCGCCGAACTTATTTGCAATAAAAAAATTAAAACTCAAATTTTAAGCGCGGTAGCGGCTGAAAACTCGCCTAAAACTCTAACTTCAAAAAAACGGAAAGGGGTTTTTAAATCTATTTGCGTTAAAACCGAGCAAGAAAACGCGGTTATAACAATGCTAGGCAAAAGTTTTAAAAGCAAAAAGTTCAGAAAAACCGCGGCAACGCTTTTAAAAAAAGCTAATTTAGCCCCGCTGAATATAACTTACGATAAAAACGGCGCTCGCATATGCACGAAACAAGCGAACGCCGAAAATACCGTTAAGTTTTTATATAAAGTTTTTATTTCAAAAAAAACGCTTAGCTTTTAAGTTTAGCCGCTTAAAGCCGTAAAATTTAGCCGTTAATCAGTTTAGCCTTGGCAACGATAACCGAATCGTCGCCGGAAGCGGAATAAACGCCGTTTTTGGCAACGCCTATAAAGTTTTTGCCTAGCAGTTCGAAAAGGTCTGCCGAAACCTGAAAATCGGTTAAGCGCGCGGTAATTTTGCCGTTTTCGACCAAAAACGCAAGCTGAACGGGCAAACCGAGCTTACCGTCAGGCGTCATATCTCCGCCGGAAGCAGTATCGATTAAAACGGCGCGTTTTTTGCCTAGTAAGGTTTTAAGGTCGGGCGAAGTGGGGGTTAAACGCAAGCCCGAAAGCCCTAGCGATGGCACTCCGTCGTAAGAGGCGGAAGCGCTTTTAATAAGCGGCAAACCGAACGTGTTCGCGCTGTTTTTAGTGGTTAGCAAGCCTTTTAAAACGCCTTTTTCAATAAGTTTAGGTCTGAAATCGGGCGCGATTTCGCCCTCCGCGTCGAAAAACGCCGAAGTATAGTTGGTAGCGCAGTTTTTATCGATAGCGACCGACAAATTTTCGTTAAATATTTTTTCGCCGAGCTTGCCGCTGAAAAGCGAGCCGTTAGAAACGTATTTTTCGCCAACGAATTCGCTAATAGCGCGCCCGAACACCGCGAACGGAGAAAAAATCATTGGATAATCGCCGTCTTTAAGGGTAACGCGCTTGCCGAAAAACGCAGAGTGCAAAAGCTTTAAATCGTCTACTATTTTATTTTCGACGGTTTTGCCGTAATAGCGAACCGAAACGCCGTAACCCGCGTCCATAATGTTAGAAGAATTTCTGTCCTTTAAAACGAAGCTTGCCGAAAACGCGGAGTTTTCAAACTTTAAATCTGAACCCGCGCTGTTTTTATAAGTTTGGCTAACTTTTTCTAAATAGATTTTGCCGTTAACTAAAAAGTTCGGGCACGCCTTGGCTGCTTTTGCCGCTAAACGCTTAGCGGCGGGCAAAAATTTATCTTCCGAAACGGCGGGTTTATCTTTAATAACCGATTTTACGTTTTTGCTAAGCTTGCAAACGTAAGGAACGGCGCATTCTCCGAGCCCGCTAGTCGCGGTTTTTTCAAGCTCTGCCTCGCTCACTTCGCCCAAAGCCCCAGCCACCGAAATTTTGCCGTCCGAATATAAACGGACGGTTTTTTGTGTTTCGTCCTTTTCGCGGAAAGAATCTATTTTACCGTCCGTGAGGTTTACGGTTTGAGTGCGCTCTTTATAAGTTAATACTTCTTTTTCAATTTTACCCATAATTTACCCCTTTACTGAACGAACATTTTTGAAACGCGAACGTGCGGCCCGCCAAGCCCCACGGGCAAAGGGTTCTGTTCCATTTTACCGCACCCGCCGCCTACAAAGCTTAAAATTTCGACCTTATCCGAAAGCCCGTCTATAAGCCCTAGAGTGGTGAAAACGTCGCCTGTGATAACGCTGATTTGCACGGGGCGGGTAATTTTGCCGTCTACTATTTCATAGCAAACGTGCGGAGCTATGGTAAACTTACTCATGCCCGAGCCGTGCTTTACGGTTTTAATATAATAGCCGTGTTTAACGCCCGCAAACAACTCGTCTATCGTTAAATCGCCCTTTTCTATATAAGTATTAGTCATTCTAACTATGGGTTCGAACGTACAATTTACAGCGCGCGCGTTACCCGTAAGTTTTTCTTTTAAAGCGACGGCGGTTTGAGCGCTATGCAGCCTACCCGTTAACACGCCGTTTTTAATGACGTAATTTTTGCGGGCATGCGTACCCTCGTCGTCGTAAGGGCAATAGCCCGCGCCCGCTATTTTGCCGCTATCCACTATTGAAAGCATTGGCGAGGCAACGTTTTTGCCGATGGTCCATTCGCGCTTAATGCCCTCGTCTGCTAGCATAAAGTCCGCCTCTGACTTATGCCCGAACGATTCGTGAGCAAAAACGCCCGCAGCCTCCGGCGATAAAATCACGGGGTATTCGCCCGCGGTAACGCCCGCCGAGTTTTGCATAAACGAAATCTGCTCTTGAATACTTTCGCGAATTTTGCGTTTTAAGCCTTTTAAAGCGGAAAATTTAACGTCGCCGCAACGGAACGAAGCCGAAAAGTGCTTTTCGCCCTCGCTTAGCGTAACGCTTAAAATTATGCCCGCGGTTTGATAATCGTATTTGATATAAGAACCTTTGGAAGAATAAAATTCGAAAATACTGTAACGGTCTAAATAAGTGCCGCTAGGCATCTTGGCAAGGGGCGAAAACGAAACCTCCGGCAAATAGCTTTTTAAAAGCGCTATTTTTTGCTCTAACGGCACGTTTTTAACGCAATCCGAGCAAAATTGCATTTTCACGTCGCAATTAACTTCAAATTTTCTTACTATTTTATTGTTTAAAATTTTGGCGTTATGCTTAGCCTTTTTGCTAAGCTCGTCTATTTTGCTTTGAACGTCGGATACGTCCGTAGTGGAAGAATAATACCACATTTTCCCGTCGAACACGCGGATAAAAGCGCGCTTCTCGTCGCGTTGTTTTTTTTCTTCGAGCTTACCGTCTTTAAAGCCGATTACGGTGTTAAATCTGCTTTCGATTCTAACGTCCGTGTAAACGCCCTCGCTGAAATTATACAAATATAAGCCCTCCTTAACGTATTACTTTTTTATGTTAACACAAAATGCAAAAAAACGCAAGCGTATTAGGCTTTTTAACCAACGCGCGGTATTAACTTTTTTTTATTCTTTATTCAAAATTTTATATCCGTTATTAAAAACCGCATTAAAAATCGCGATATTTTGCGTAATTTAAAAAAATAAGCGCATAATAGCGTTATGAAATTTTTTAAAAGGATTTTGGCGGCTTTTGCCGTAATTTTATTTAGCGGCGGAACGCTTTGCGCAATTTATTACTTCGCCGTAACCTCAAACTATAGTTTTAGCGAGGAAAAATTGTTAAAAACCGATAAATCCGTTATTTTTTACGACCGTTTCGACAATAAAATCTCGCCCGAAATTATAAATTCCGAGTGCTCTGCCGTCGAAAGCCCCGCTAGTAAAAACGGTGCGGCGGACGTAAACGTAGCCGAGTTAAACGCAAACGGACTTGCGGTAGCCGACCTTAGCGCAAAAAAACTTTCCGCTAACGCCGCTAACGCACCCGCCGCTAGCGCGAACGGACTTAAAGCAGCCGACCTTAGCGCGAACGACATTCTGTGCAGCGCGTTTATAGCCGTTGAGGACAAGCGGTTTTACTCGCATAACGGCGTTGATATAAAGGCGCTTTTGCGCGCGCTGAAAAACGATATTTTAAGCGGCGGAGTAAAAGAAGGCGGCTCTACGATAACCCAACAGCTAATTAAAAACACGCATTTAAGCGGCGAAAAGACATTAGCGCGTAAACTGCGCGAGCTAAAACTTACCGTACAAGCCGAAAAGTCGCTTAGCAAAAAGCAAATTCTTAACTATTATTTAAGCACCGTTTATTTCGGAGAGGGGCTTTACGGTGTTAACGCCGCGGCTAAAAGTTATTTTAACAAAAGTGCCGAAGAGCTTAACCTTAACGAGTGCGCCGCCCTTGCCGCAACCGTAAAATCGCCCGCGTATTATAATCCGCGCGCCGACGGTAGCTTAAAACGCAAAGATTTAGTGCTTAGTTTAATGAAAGAACAAGGGCTTATAACTAGCGTTCAGTTTAGCGAATTTTACGGCGTAAAACCAAAAACATACCAAAAAACTAGCGATTTTTCGCGCTATTTAGCCTACGCGCTTAGCGAGGCTTACGATAAATGCGACCTATCCCCTTACGG
>CAYZWD010000028.1:0-8663 GCA_964482115.1 uncultured Acidiphilium sp.
AATTTCGGTTTGATTAACGTTGCCGCCGTTTCCGCCGTTGCCGCCGTTGCCGCCGTTGCCGCCGTTGCCGCCGTTTCCGCCGCATGCCGTTAAAGCCGAAACGCTAAGCGCACCCGCAAGAAGAATAGAAGTTAATTTTCCTAGTTTTTTCATTTTAATTATTTCCTTTTTATAAAAAATTTTTATCGTATTAGTTAGCCCGCCTAGGGGCTACGGCGCGGGCGCGCTTATTACGGCGCGCCTCCAAGCCGTTTTAATTTTGGTTATTCTGCAGTTGAATTAGAAAAAGTTATCGCGTCGAAATAAACTACGTCATTCCCTCCGACAGCAAACGAAAATTCAGTCATATAGCGAATGGGGGTTTCTAGCGTAAGCGTAAGCGTTTGTTCACCTTCAATCAACGCAAATTCCTTAGCTCCGTCTTTCAATGCGTAAGGCGTTACGTTGGTTCCGTTTTCGGACTTGCCGTAAAGATATACCCAGAAGTAATTACTGGAAAATCTCGGAGCATCGTCGGGAACGTATTTGATAGTTAACTCGATCGTATCGTAATCAGCGCCGAGGTCGTATCCTGTAGTATTCGTAGCGTCGGTGTATTTTAAACCCGCCCAGTCGTCGCTATTTCCTAGTGTTTTATACGAATAAGAGCCGTCTGCGGACCATTCGTTTGTTCTACCGCTAGCACCGTTTAACTTGTCACCTCTATCTATGCTTAACGGTTGACCGCGATAAGAACCATCTGCGTCTATTTCAAAGTCGATAACGTTAGCGGCGGGACGTTCAACAACGGGTTCAACAACGGGTTCGTCGCTTCCGCTTGTTTCTTGTTTAAAAATAAGTTTAATGCCGTCTATTCTGTATTCGGTACCTAAGAAGGTTTGGAATACTAATTGTTTTATCGACGAAACCTCGCTTTTTAAATTTAAGGTGTATTTGTAAGCCCCTTTAGCTATAGCTACGTGTTCAGTATATATCCAATCGTTGGTTTTAGTCGCTACTGCAATAAAATCACCGCTAGGTATATCTCCGTTTGCATTTACCCAAAGTTCTATGGCTACAACGGGATTTTCAAATTCTAAAGCCGTTTCGTAAACAAAACCTCCCCACGAATTGCCTTGGTTGTATATTCTAAGCGAGAATGAACCGTCTGCCGACCATTCATTACTTATTTCATGAGCGTAAGTTCCGCTATACCAGCCTATTCCGTTAGTTCCATGGTAAGTACCGTCGGCGTTGAGCTCGAAGTCTGCAATAACGTTACTGTCGTGACCTACTACTTTATAAGTCTTAGTGTATTCGGTGCCGTTTTGGGTAGCCGTTACTTTTAATTCGTAATTGCCTGCCTCGGTCAGCTTAATATCCATTTTGTTATCCGCAACGGCAACGTCCGTCCAATTTTCATCGCCGACCTTGCGAATTTGAGCAAATTCGTTAGTAACGCCCGTCGCGGGGAAGCTAACTTGCGTTTCTTCGCCTACGGTATAGCCGGTGGGGATACTATCGAAAAGCACTACCGCTTTAATATCGTCTATTCTAATGGTGGCTTCCCATTTGTAACCGTTTCGGAATCCTAATTGATCTATTCTATTAAATTCGCGCGGATAAGTAACGACGTATTTATGAGTTCCGGCTTTTATATCTACGGTGGGTTGTAACCATTCATTTTCGCTACAAATACATACGCAATACCCGCCCATATCCTTGCTCGCGGTTGCCCAGAACTCAATCGTGTCCGTATAACCGGTAAGATTTACGTTGTTGTTTGAATCATATTCAAATATCGTCCAAGAATCTGAATCGGCGCCTACAAGCATTGAATAATCGCCCGAAATAACGGTTTCGCCAAAAACGATCGTTCCCTCAAAACCTTCCTTACTAGTCGAAACCCAACCGTGGTAACTATCTTCGCCTACTAATTCGAAGTCTGCGATAACGTTTTTATCGCGTACCCAAACGTTATAAACTTTTTCTTCAGAGCCGCCATCGTATGAAGCAACGTATTTAATCTCGTGCATGCCGAGGTCTGCCGTGGTATATTGCGCAGCGCCGTCGGTTAAAGCAACGTCCGCCCAAGCATCCGTACCCCTCAAACGAATTTGCGCGGTAACGGTTAATTGTTCGCTTGCCAAAGTTGCGGGTGCGGTTAAGTTGATTTTTTCGCCTACGGTTAAAGAGTTTACGGGTGCGGTAAAGGTTACAACGGGCTTGTATGCCGCGGTAAAGGTTAAACCCCCAACTACCGTTTTAGCGTTTTCTGCGGTGAAATCGTAAACGTCGGTATCGGCGCCCTTTTTCCAACCTACGAAAGTATAGTTTTCAAGAGTGGGATTTTCGGGAACAGTAAGTTCCGCGCCGAAGTTTACTTCTTGTTCGTCTGCTCCGAATTTAACGGTTAACTTGGTGGTTTTGGTTGCGCCCGTTACCGTTACGGGATTGGTTATATCGAGCCCGCCTTCAACCATAACGCCGATTTTTACGTAAGGCGTTACCGAAGCGCCCGTTGCGGCAGAGTAAGTAACTTCCCAAATAATCATGCCGTCGTAACCCTCGCCGAAAAGATCGGCTACGGTTTGCTTAACGCCGCCCGTGGTTATAGAGGTGTAATATTTATTAGTTTCGCCGGTTACCATCGTAGCACCGTCTAAATCGTAACCTAATTCGTAAACGACTTCGACGTTTTTAACCGCCGTTATCGCTATAAGTTTTGATAAATCGTCTGAAACCTTTATTTTGGTTTCGCTTAAGTATTCCGCATAAGCGGGTTCGCTCGCAGGTTCGTCTTCGGCCTTTGCGATAGGCTGAAAAGCAAACGCCGCGGTTGCCGTTAAGCATAAAGCACTTATTATGCCAAGTAACAATACGTAAATTCTTTTCATTTTTTTATTCCCTTATTTTTTTTTAGTCGTAATTGTAATTGCCGCCGTTTTGCACGGGCGGAACAACGTTTGGGTTAGGATCGCTTTCGTCGTTTTCGGCATTCCCGTTATTCTCGGTATTACCGCCGTTTTCCTCACCGCTCGAATTCTCGGTATCGCCCGAGTACGCGGGCTGTTCAGACTGCGTAGGCGATGATTGTTTATTATCGCTATCCGCACCGTTTGCGCACGAACAGACTAACGCGCAAGCGGTAACCGCCAAAACGGTTATTATTAGCGTTACCAACAGTTTTTGCAATTTAGAACCAATCGTTGTCGCCATAGCCTTCGAAAGTCAAATTGTCCAAAGAAGTGCCGGACCCCGTTATAACGTCCGCTTGTGCCGAAAACAGCGTTACGCTTAATTCCGGTGACTTATAAGCTAGTTTCTCTTGCATCTTTCTCTCCTTATTTCCGCTAAAAGCGGTTTTTATTTTTGTTTTTTTGCGGGGGCGCTTTTAAACGCCCCGCGCCTTTTTACTTTTAAAATTTTATTAAAGCGTTACTAACGGTTCGATAATAATTATTCAAAAGTGAAACCGTCGAAGTAAACGGCGTTGCCGCCGCACAAAGCGCCGCTATAGGCAAACTCGAAAGCTTTAACGTAAGTTGCCGCCTCGGGGAGCGTTATATCTAATTCTATTCTGCTTACGCCCGCGGGTACGGTAACGCCCGTTTCGCCGTTCGCGTAAACGTCACCGGCGTCGGTTTTGAACCAAAGTATGAAACCGTTTATCGCGCTGGGTGCGTTTATCCAAACGCATACCTTGGTTACCGCAGAAACGTTAGGAATATCTAACTTAAAAGACTCAAACCCGTACCACGCGCTGCCCACGGAGCTTGCGAACTTCCACGAATAACTGCCGTCTGCAGACCATTCGTCCGAAACGCAGTCCGCTACGTTACCTTTTTGATTGCCGTAATGAATTCCGTAGCCGTGGTAATTGCCGTCCGCGTCGCTTTCAAAATCGCCGAAGCTCAGCGAATTTGCGGCTCTGCCCAAAATTTTGTAAGTGCGGCTTACGGCTTTGTCTTCTTTCTTGCCGGAAAGTTCTAATTCGTAAGTAGCAGCTTCGCTTAGCGTAAAGCTTACGTTGCCGCCCGAAACGGTTAACTCCGTCCAGCTAGTAGTGCCCGCTTTCCTTATTTTAGCGGCTTGCTCGGTTACTTCCGCGTTGGGGAAAGCAACCGTTTGCGCTACGCCTACGGCATAGCCCGTTTGAATATCGTTAAGCTGTTTTTCGGTCGAACTATCCGAACCGCCGCTAACTACCGCTTTAATGCCGTCTACGTAGAACCAACCCGTGGTGCTGTTAGCCCTAAAGCCGTATCCTGCAACCTTGTTAAACGCGCGCCCGAACGTTGCGGTGTATTTGTGCAAGCCGGTGGTTATCGCGATTTTTGCAGTTTGCCAGCCCATACCGTCGTGAATTTCAATTATCCAGCAATAATCGTTATCGGTTACCGCTAAATCTTTCGGGCTGTATACCCAGAATTCAATAGTATCGGTTTTAGCGGTAAGCTCAACCGCGCTGCCGCCGTTCGCCTCGAAATTATACTCTGCCCACGAATCGTTAGTCGGGAATATTCTTAACGCGTTAGCGCCGTCTCCTACGTTTTCGGTTACGATAGTACCCACGAACATGTTAGGATCAACGGGGGTTGCTTTACCGTGGTATTCGCCTTCCGTTACGACCTCGTAGTCGGCGATAACGTTTTTATCGCGTACCCAAACGTTATAAACTTTTTCACGCGAGCCGCCCGACCAAGACGCTACTATTTTAACCGTGTAATAACCTACTTCGCTAGGCGTGGTTTTCGCTTTGCCGCCGCTTATTTCAAGCTCGGTTAAATCGCCGTCCGCCTTGCCGACGTATATCTTAACGTTTTGCAACGTTAACTCTTCGGAAGTGGGAACGCTTATAATAAGCTCTTCGCCAACGGTTAACGAGCTTACCGGCGCTATCCACTGAATGGTTTTGCCTAAAACTTCTACGCGGTAAGTTTTGCTAAACGTTACGCCCTTGCATTTTAAGGTGTAAACGAATTCGTAAACGCCCTCGGTTGCAATGGTGGTTTTAAACGTGCCGCCGTCTAACGCTACTTCCGTTGTAGCCGTAGAACCTACTAACTTGTAGCTTACGCTTTCATCGGTTATTTCGCTGCCGCTTGCCCTGCCTATGTTGATTTCGTCGCCTTCTTTAACGCTTTCAGGCGCTACTTCGGGGAAAGCGTAATCGAATACGCTGGCTTCTAACCCATCGAAATAGAAAGTGCCGTAGCCGGGTAATGACCTGAATATTACTTGATATACGTCGCTAATTTCTGCGTCTATCTTTAAAACGTATTGATGAGCGCCTTTCTTCGCGTCGAAATCAACGTGATGCCACTTGCCCGTGCTCGCTTCAATTTCAAAAGCGTAATTTTTAATGTCCGCTTCGGATTTCAGCCAGAAACTGAACGTGTCCGTAGGAGTTGCAAGCTGAACCGGCGTATCGTAAATAATGCCGTACCAGCTATCCATTATGCAGCGAACCTTTAACGAATATTTGCCGTTTGCCGCCCATTCGTCCGTAACGCCGCCGCTCCAACCTGCCGGCTCGTATTTTCTGCCCTCGCCGAAGTGGTTGCCGTCCTCGTCCGTTTCAAAGTCCGCCACGGTTGAAGCGTCCCTCGCGACGACTTGGTAAATTTCTTCGTCCGTACCGTTATCGTTCCAGGCGCTTAGCTTAATTTGATAATCGCCCGCGGCGGTAAAGGTTATTTTGCCGTTTGTAGCCAACGTCCAATCGTCCGCGCCTACCTTTCTGTAATGAACGGCGCTTTCGCCCTCACCCGAAAGTACGGGGGCTTGAACCGTGTATTGATTGCCTACCGTGTAGCCCGTGTGCGGCGCGGTAAAGCTTGCCGCAACGTTTCTTACCGATATGGTTTGCTCGCTAGTCCACTCGAACCCGCCGATATCTACCTTTAAAATGACTTCGTAGCTGCCCGAAACGAGTTTAAGTTTTAACTCGTCCGATTTAAAGGTGTGAACGGTCGCTTTTTCTTCAGAGCCCGCGGGTTTGATTGAAAGCGTGTATTTCGCGTTGTTTACGTCGTCCGCGCTGAAAGCCTTGTCGCTATATCCGTTAATTACGGGCTTTTCAACGGAGAATTCTTCGTTATTTATCAAAATGCCGTCTATCGACGAAAATTCAACGTCCGCAAGTTTTATAAAGGTCATAGAGTCTACGTAGAAATCTTCGGAACGCTTCGTAGTAAAGCAAAGCTTGGTTATCTGGGTGCTGGTGCGCTCTAGCTTATAAACGTATTTGTGCTCGCCTTTTAAAATTTTAACGTTGGGGTTTTCGTTCCATTTGTCGCCGTCGTGCACGCAAACGGTAATCACGTCCGAAATATCTTTTTCGGCGTAAGCCCAGAACACTACCGCGTCGAACGCGTCTATTTGCTTAGGCGTGTCCCAAACGAAGCCCGTGCAAGAATCGTAGTATTGAGAACCGGCATAGAACAATGAGTTTTTACCGTCGTGCGACCAATAAGAACTTATAACCGCGGGGCACCTTTCCTCGTAATGGTCGCCGTCGCCGGAGTACGTTCCGTCGGCAAGCAACTCATAGTCGAAGTTAACGCCGTTTTCGTGAACGAATAACTCGTATTCGTACATTACCGAAGCCGAACCTTTTATGGTTATGCTGTAACGAACGTCTACGTAAGTGCTAGCGCCTACCGTAAAGCCCGCGTTTGCGGATTTCCACGAAAGCCCGCCTTGCGAACGATAATATTTGTTAACCGCAGTAACACCGGTCGCCAACGAACCTTCTATAGTAGGATCGGGGAGCATTATCGTATCGCCCGCGTAATAATCTTTGGTCATGGCAACGCTTACGCTCAGCTTTTTGCTTTCAGCCGTAAGCGAAACGGTTTTAGTGTGAACGCCGCCTAATACGTCGGTTGCGGAATATACCAGCGTGTAGCTACCCGCTCCGCCGCCGCTTAGCGTGTAAAGATTAATCTTCGCACCCTCCGCAGCGCCGCTTAATAACGTAGTGCCGCCTTTCTTTACGGTTACCGTAGCGGAAGCGCTTACCCCCGCTTGAGCGTCCGTTAGCCCCGGCAACGCGAACTGCTCGCCGTACGCCACCGTGTAGCCGGTCGCCGCGGACGTAAATACCTCGCCGTCCGTAAACGACGTTTTATTATATAGGTTAATCTGCTTAATAGTTATTTCGTTCGCGTAGCCGCTTACTTCGGTTATTTTTACGCCCGAAACGTTTAGCGCCGCGCGTGCGCCTATATAACGCCTTATTACGTTAACGCCGCGGTTTAAAGCGAACGTGCCGCCTTTTACGTCTCCGCCGCACACTAAACCTAAGGTTATATAGCCCGCTTTTTGCGCGTAAACCAAAGCTTCGATATAGTTAACCGTGCCCGCGTTTACTTGCGCGCTCCATACTGCGGAGGCGTATCCTTTCGCGGGTAGCGTTACTACGCCCGCCGCCGCGCTAGAACCGAATACGCTTACGGTAGACTTTTTATAGTCGCCCGATATTTGCGCACCCGTATAAAACGAATCTTGAGAAAAATCGATAGTGCTTACCGCACCGCTTGCCAGCGTTCCGCCGCTTGCAAACGCGCCTTCGTTATCGGAAACGGTTATTTCGCTTAAACCTATCCACAACTTTTCGGTTGAATTAAAGGTTATTTTTAATCCGCCTATTTTGCCGGCGCCCGCAAGCGAAACGGTTAACTCGTCCGCGCCGACGTTTAAAACGCCCTCGCCTATTTCGGCAAACGAATTGCCGTTTACCGCGTAAACGCTTGCGCTTACCGCTTTGCCGCCGTAGTTTTCGGCGCTTACGGTTATAGCTTTATATCCGCTTAAATCGAAACCGAACTCCGCCCCGCTAAACGTAAACGAGTTGTCGCCCGCGTCGCCTTTTAAGTTAACGCCGTCCGCGTATTCTACCAAGCCTTCGGCGCTGGTAAACGCGTTAGTGAAGTAAACGTCGCTTCCGTCGAACAGCGTGCCCTCGGGCATAACTTTAAGCGTGGTTTTCGCCGTAGACGTATTGTTTTTATCGTCCGTTGCGGTGTAAGTAACCTCGAAAACATCGTCCGCAGAACCTGCAACGCTGCCCGCCGTTACAGAAACGGCGTTAGCGCCTTTTTTAACGCTTACGCTTACTTCGCAATCTGAAATATCGTAAACTTCGGGTTCGGGAAGTTTTACCTTGCCGTTCTCCGCCCAAGCAAACGAATTTGCCGCTATCGTGATTATCGGAGCAGAGTCGTCTTTCACGGTTATTTTGTATTGCCCGTAAGAACTCTTGCCGTCCGGCGCGATTACCGCAACCGTTACGTTGTATTCGCCGCATTCGTCGAATAAATACGCGCTAAATCCGTTTTCGTCGCGAATTTCAACGCCGTCTTTTTCTATCGCGATAACTTTTTTGGTTATATACGGCAAAATCGCTTCGTTCGAAGAGCTTACCTCAACGCGTTGTAAATCTTTGTCAAAATCGGAATAAATTCCGCTTTCAACGGTTTTCGCGTTGGGCATGGCGATAATTTCGGGGGCGCTTTCGTCGCTCACGGAAACCGTTTTATCAAACGTTTTTTCGTGCACGCCGTCCGTCGCCGTAACGCGGTAATAATACGCGCCGTACGCCGACGGGGTAAAGCCGTAACGCTCGTCTATCGCGATAGACGAATTGCCCGAATCCGTAAGCGTTACTCCCGTTATCG
>CAYZWD010000029.1:0-8619 GCA_964482115.1 uncultured Acidiphilium sp.
AGTTAGACCACCCCGAAAGCCGCGGTTTCGGCGGCGGCGCGGGTGGGTTCTCCGGTCAGGGCTTTGGATTTAGCGATATTTTTAACGAGTTTTTCGGGGGCGGTTTCGGCGGCGGCAGTTCGCGCACGCAACAAAAAGAGCCCGGTCAAGATATAACCGTAGAGGTTTCGCTTTCGTTTTTAGACGCGGCTAAGGGTTGCGTTAAAGAGGTTACTTACGTTCGTCGCGAACCGTGCGTAAAATGTTCGGGCACGGGAGCTAAAAACGGAACGGCTTATAAAACGTGTGAAAAGTGCCACGGTTCGGGGCAAGTTCAGTATACTGCGGGCAGCGGATTTTTCAGAACGGTAAGCGTTCGCGCATGCGACGCGTGCGGCGGAACGGGCAGAGTTATTACCGAAAAATGCGAAACGTGCGGCGGCAAGGGGTATTCGCGTGCAAACACCAAGGTTAAACTTAACATACCCGCGGGCGCCGATACTAACAGTTATATGACAAAAAAGGGTTACGGTCAAGCTAGTTTGTATGGCGGCGAACCGGGTAATTTGATAGTCGTTTTCAAGGTTTTACCGCATAAAATATTTACGCGCAACGGGTTTGATTTAAACGTAACCGTCCCCGTTTCGTTCGCTACGGCGGTGATGGGCGGTAAAGTTAAAGTTCCCTTGCTTGACGACGTTATGGATTACGATATTCCCGCCGGCACTCAAAGCGGAAAGCAGTTCGTGGTGCGCGGCAAGGGTATAAAATCTGCGCGCGGGACGGGGAATTTGATTATAACCGTTATGGTTGAAGTTCCGTCGTCGCTATCACGCGAGCAAAAAAAGTTGCTTAGCGATTTTGAAAACGCCAGCGAATTAAAGCAAACGCCTAAAATGCGCGAATATAGCGATAACGTTCAAACGCTTTACGGTGAAAATCCTTACGGTAAAAAATAACTGTAAAATATTAAAGTTTAAAACTAAAAACTATTAAAGTCGCGTTCGCTAAAAATTAGCGAGCGCCTTTATTTTTGCTTATGATTGCGAGGTTTTGGCTATTAACTTAAGTTTTAGCTATTTTTTTGCGGTTTATTTTTTATTCGTACTTAAAAATTGTTGAAAAATCGGCTAAAAAATGTTATCATTATAAAATGATATAGTGCCGCGATTATAGTTGTGCGCGCGATAAATCGCAAAAGGTCGGTTTAAACTTTTTTTGCGAAAATTTAATTATCGGCGTTTTTCGAGGCTAATTTTTCGAGGTTTTTTTATGATTGAAAGAACTCATGTAAAACAATTATTTTTATCACCCGAAAGCTACGAAGGTAAACAGTTAACGGTTGCTGGGTGGGCTAGAACCATACGCGATTCGAAGTCGTTCGGTTTTATCGAGCTTAACGACGGTAGCTATTTTACTAATTTGCAAATAGTTTTCGAGCGCGATAAGGTTAGCAATTACGATAAAATAGCCGCTTTAAACGTTGGCAGTTCGCTAATAATTAAAGGCAAACTCGTATTAACGCCGGGCGCGAAACAGCCTTTTGAAATTCATGCTGACGAAATTGCCGTGGAGGGCGAATCTACCCCCGATTATCCGTTGCAAAAAAAGCGCCATTCGCTTGAATACTTGCGCGAAATAGCTTATCTTCGCCCGCGCACGAACACTTTTTCTGCCGTGTTCCGCATTAGGAGCGAGGCGGCTTACGCTATACATAAGTTTTTTAACGATAAGGGGTTCGTTTACGTGCACACGCCCATAATTACGGGGAGCGATTGCGAGGGTGCTGGTGAAATGTTCCAAGTAACTACGTTAGACCTTAATAGGTTGGCGGGTGCTCAGCCTTGCTCCGTAGATTATAAAAAGGACTTTTTTGAAAAGCCCGCAAGTCTAACCGTTTCGGGGCAGTTGAACGCTGAAACTTACGCTATGGCGTTTGGCGACGTTTACACCTTCGGCCCGACGTTTAGGGCTGAACGCTCGAATACGTCGCGCCACGCAGCGGAGTTTTGGATGATAGAACCCGAAATGGCGTTTTGCGATTTAGACGGCGATATGCAAACCGCCGAGGCTATGGTTAAGTTCGTTATAGCGCACGTTATCGAAAAATGTAAGCCCGAACTTGAGTTTTTAAATAAGTTCGTAGACAACGGACTTTTGGATAGATTAAACGCGGTTTTATCTAACGAGTTCGTTAAGCTTACGTACACGGAAGCAATCGATATTTTGTTAAAAGTTAAAGATAAGTTTGAATTTCCCGTCTATTGGGGGGTAGACTTGCAGAGCGAGCATGAACGTTATATTACCGAACAAGTGTTTAAAAAACCCGTATTTTTAATAGATTATCCCAAGGAAATTAAAGCTTTTTATATGCGGCTTAACGATGACGGGAAAACCGTTGCCGCGATGGATTTGTTAGTTCCGGGCATAGGCGAGCTTATAGGCGGAAGCCAGAGGGAAGAGCGTTTAGACGTTTTAACCAAAAAGATGCAAGAATGCCACTTGAAAGAAGAAGATTACGATTGGTATTTAAAGCTTAGAAAATACGGCGGAGTGCGCCACTCGGGCTACGGCTTAGGGTTCGAGCGCATGGTTATGTATCTAACCGGTATTTCTAACATTCGCGACGTTATTCCGTTCCCGAGGACTGTTTCGAACCTCGATTACTAAAAGGTTATTTAGTATACGGTTCTGCTGCGGCGGTGTTATTAAATTTTAAAACGAATAGGCAAATTAAAACGAATAAGGCAAAAACCTTTTTGCTTAAAAAGGATGAATGTATGTATAAGATAGTAGTCGATTGTTTCGGAGGGGATAATTCTCCGCAAGCAAACGTTGAGGGCGCGGTTGCCGCTTTGGAAAAAAACGACGAGTTTTCGTTAGTTTTAACGGGAGATAAAACCGCAATCGAAAACGAACTTAAAAAATATTCGTTCGATAACGAGCGTGTTGAAATTCTTGATGCCGCCGAGGTTATATCGTGCGAAGAAGCTCCGACGGAGGCGGTGAAAAATAAGCCCGAATCTTCTATGATGAAAGGCTTTGCTGCTTTAAAAAACGGTGCGGACGCGTTACTTTCTACGGGTAGCACGGGTGCGCTTTTGGTAGGCAGCGTGCTAAAAATTGGCAGAGTTAAAGGCGTTTCGCGTCCGGCTCTTGCTCCGCTTTTGCCAACAATTAACGATGATTCTTTCGTTTTGTTTTTAGACGCTGGCGCTAATGCGGACTGCAAGCCCGTTAATTTATTCCACTTTGCAGTTATGGGCAGCGCGTATATGCAAAACGCGTTAGGCGTAAAAAATCCTCGCGTGGCGCTTTTATCTAACGGCACGGAAGAGGGTAAGGGTAGCGAGCTTGCAAAAGCGGCTCACGCCGCGCTTAAACGGTGCTCGTCGATTAACTTCGTTGGTAACGTTGAGGCGCGCGATATACTTTCCGGCGATTACGACGTAATAGTTACGGACGGTTTTTCGGGCAATATAGCGATTAAAAGCATGGAAGGGCTTGCCGAATGCGTATTTTCTATTTTAAAAACCGAAATTTCGGCCTCGTTAAAATCTAAAATCGGCGCGTTGCTTTTAAAAGATTCGCTTAAAAAGGTTAAAGGCAAGCTAGATTATAACAAATACGGCGGCGCCGTGTTTTTGGGTGCTAAAAAAATTATCATTAAATCGCATGGTTCTTCTAAACCGTCCGCAATAACGGCGGCTGTACTTCAAGCGGTAAAAGTGCTTAAGGGTAACGTTAACGCCGCGATCGAACGAGGTATAGAGGAGGCGGAACGCGAAGTTGCCGCGTTTGAAAACAATGCCTAAACAACGCGCCGTTAAATCGGAAAAATCTTCAAATTCGAACGTTTTACCTAAAAAAACAAAAGTTTTTATGAATAATGAAGTTCGCGGTGACGAGTTAAAAGACAGCCTAGCCGAGTGCGAAAAAGCTTTAGGATATTCATTTAAAAACGACGGTTTGCTTAGGCTTGCGTTAACGCATAGGTCTTGTTCGAGTAAACCTAAAAGCAATTACGAACGGCTTGAATTTTTGGGCGATTCGGTTTTGGGGTTCGTCGTTGCGGAGCATCTTTTTTTAGAGTGCGGCGATAACGAAGGGCGTTTGACTTCCGAAAAACAAAGGTTGGTTTCAACGCAGCCGCTAGCGGAGGCGGCTAAAGCAATTTCGCTTGATAAATATGTTAAAATCAGCGAAAGTTTATCAAACGGCGCTTTTTTAAACGGCATTCCGCAAACGGTGTGTGAAAACGTTTACGAGGCGATAGTAGCCGCTATTTATTTAGACGGCGGGCTAGAGCAAAGTAAGTCGTTTATAAAAAGAACGTTGCTCGTTAACGAAAAGCGCTCTTTAAAAACGAAAAATTATATAGTAGAATTACAAGAATACGCGCAGGCAAACAAAATGGGCACGCCGATTTACGAATTTATTTCGCAAAGCGGGCCGGATCATGATCCGCTTTTTACAATGGCTGTTAACGTGGGAAATAAGCGCATAGCTTTGGGCAGCGGAAGCACTAAAAAGCTAGCGGATAAACAAGCCGCCGAACGCGCGCTAAAAAAATTAAGGAAAGGGAAATCTAAGTGAATTTTGAAAAGATTGAACTTATCGGTTTCAAAAGTTTTGCCGATAAACAAGAAATAACTTTTAACGAGGGCGTTACCGGTATAGTCGGACCTAACGGATGCGGCAAAAGTAATATTGCCGACGCCATTCGCTGGGTTTTAGGTGAGCAATCGGCTAAAAGCTTGCGTGGTTCTTCAATGCAAGACGTAATTTTTAACGGAACTCAAAACAGAAAGTCTCTTTCGTATTGTGAGGTTTCGTTATACTTCGATAACACGAATAAAATATTCCCGAGCCTAGAATACAGCGAAGTTTGTATGACGAGAAAGCTGTTCAGAAGCGGCGAAAGTGAGTATTACCTAAACAAAAAAAGCTGCAGAATGAAAGATATCATCGACCTTTTGCATGAATGCGGCGTTTCTAAAAACGGTTATTCTATTATCGGACAAGGCAAAATTGCAGAGATTATGAACTCTAAGCCCGAAGACCGCCGCGGTATTTTCGAAGAGGCGGTAGGTATAGCTAGTTCTAAGGCTAAAAAGGTTGAAAACGAGCGTAAACTCCAACGCACGCGTGAAAACATTATTCGTATTATCGATATAACCAGCGAGCTTGAAAATCAGCTTGCTCCGTTAGAGCGTAGCGCCGAAAAAACCCGCACGTTTTTGCAGTTATCGGACGAGCTTAAGCATCACGAGGTTAACACCTATTTATATAAAGCCGAAAACTCTCATACGGTGAAGGCAAAAATCAACGCGCAAATCGCGGGGCTCGAAGAAGAACAATCAAACCGCCGCGACGAGCTAGATAAAGCCAACGCCGCGTTTACCGCCCACCAAAACGAAATAGGCGAGGCCGACGAGCGAATAAGCGTAGTTAACGAAGAAATTTTAAAACGCACCGTAGGGCTTACCGAACAAGAGGGCGTTACAAAGGTTTATAACGAAAAAATCAACTTCTTAAAGTCAGAAATAACTCGTTTAAAAAACGAATGCGTAGAACGGCTTGCAAAAATCGACGAGTTAGATAAGTCTACCGTTTTAAAAACGCAAAAAACCGAGCGGTCTAAAATTGAAATCGAAAAGCTTGAAAAACGCGTAAAAGATATTTCCGTAGCGCTAATGGGCGTTATGCAAGAAATTTACGAAGGCGAGGGCAAACAACAATCCGCGCAAGACGAAGTTTTGCATTCGGTTGAAGAAATCGCACGGTTAAGGCTTAACATAGGCGCGCTTTCGGGCGAGAAAAACGCGCTTTCCGAACAGCAAAAAGATATTTTGGAAAAAGCGGGAGCTTTGGCGCAAAAGCGTGAAAGCGTGGCTTTAGAACGTAGCGCTTGCCTTGCATCGATTGAAAAGCTAACCAAAGAAGTTGCCGCTTTAAAATCGGATATAGAAGACGAAGAGGGTACCGTTCGCTCGACTAACGACTATATCTCTAACGTTACTAACAAAATTTACACGCTGAGCTCCGAAATTTCATCGCTAAAAGCAACCCAAAGCGTTTATCGCGGACTAAAAGATTCGTTTACGGGCTATCCGGATTCGGTTAAAAACCTAATGTTAGCCGCAAAGAACAATCCCGCTTTAGGCGGAAAGGTTAAAGGTTTGGTTGCTTCTATTATTAAAACCGAGGCAAAATACGAAGTTGCCGTAGAAACTCTTTTGGGCGGCGCGGTGAACAACGTCGTTACCGCCACGCCGGACGACGCTCAATACCTTATCGACTATTTAAAACGAAGCGGCGGCGGCAGAGTAACGTTTTTGCCCGTTTCTTCAATGAAGCCGCGGTTCGACCAAAACGATACCGTTAGCGCGCTGAAAGAGCGCGGCGCTTTAGGGCTTGCCGCCTCCGTGGTTAAATACGACGGGTATTTCGAAAACGTCGTGCGCTATCTTTTAGGTAACACTCTTATTTGCGACAATATCGAAAACGCCGTTGCAATCGCTAAGCGTTACCGTTTTGCTTTTAAAATCGTAACGCTTGACGGCGACGTGGTTAACCCGTCCGGTTCGATGAGCGGCGGTTCTAGGCGTCGCGAAGGTTCTAACGTTTTATCTACCGACCGCAGACTTGAACAAATCGAGCAAGAACTCAAACGTAAAGAAAGCGAAATGAGTTCGCTGAACAAAAATAAAGAACAGTCGCTTGCACAAGTAAACGAGCTTATCGAAAGCGTTAACGCAAAAAACGCAACGCTTACCGAAAGCAAACAAGCGCTTGCTACTTTAAAAGAAAAAATCGCGCTTTTAGACGCCTCGCTTGCCGAAGCCGATAAAGAAATCGATTTAAACAAAACCTCTATTCGCGCAATGAGCGAAAGGCTTAGCGAAATTAGCAGACAATACGACGATATTGAACAAAACAACGCGAAACTTTCCGAAAAGCGCGAAACTGCTTCTTCCGATGCGGAAAAACACAAAACGCAATATAACGAACTGCAAGCCAAGCGCGAAAACTTGCTTAAAGAAAATACCGATTTGCAAGCTAAAATCGCGGCGCTTAAGTCTGAGGTTATCGGCTCGGACGAAGAGCTTAGAAGAATGGAGTCCGATAAGCAAGATTGCCTTGCCGCTATCGAAAAGAATAACGAAAACGTTAGCGCCAACGAAGAGATTATCGAAAAACTCAAGCTTGAAATCGAAAAAATCGCGCTTTCTAGCGAAGAACAAACCGGGCTTAACAACCTGCGTGAAGAGCTTTCTCGCTTAAAAGCAAAAAAATTAAGTTTGAACGAGCAAGTGGCGCAAGACGATTTGAAAAAACAAATTATATCTTCGGAGCTGAATAAGCTTGCGGAACGTATAATGAACCAAAAAATCGAACTTACAAAAGTCGATACCGAAATAGAGTATATGCAGCAACGCATTCTCGACGAGTATCAACTTACGTACGAAACATGCTTGCCTTTAAAGGACGAAAACTACGACGCAAGTTCTTCTCAGCAAGAAATTAACAGATTACGCCGCCGTATAGGCGCTTTGGGAAACATTAACCCCAACGCCATAGAAGAATATAATCAGCTTAACGAGCGTTATCAGGATTTCAATCGCCAAAAAACCGACCTTGAAAACGCCGAGCAAGATTTAAAAACGGTTATTAAAGAAATTACGGACGAAATGCTTAAAACCTTTAACGAAGGGTTCGAGCAAATTCGCGTTAACTTTAAAAAGATTTTTAAAGAGTTGTTCGGCGGCGGCAGCGCGGACTTATTGCTAGATTATTCTACCGTGGAAGACCCGCTAGACGCGGGCGTTGAAATAGTTGCCGAGCCGCCGGGAAAAAAGCTTACCAGAATTTCGCTTTTGTCAGGCGGTGAGCAAGCTCTTACCGCAACCGCGATACTGTTTGCAATTTTGCGTTTGCGCCCGATGCCGTTCTGCGTGCTAGACGAAATAGAAGCGCCGCTTGACGACGCCAACGTTGAAAGGGTTGCCTCATATTTGCAAAAATTCGCCAAAGAAACGCAATTCGTGGTTATTACCCACAAAAAGGTTACGATGGAACGCGCGAACACCTTGTTCGGCGTAACGATGGAAGAAAAGGGCGTTTCAAAAATCATTTCGGTTAACTTATCCGAAATTAAAAACAATTCAGACCTTGCCGACTAAGCTTTTTGCTGTCGCTCGGCTAACTAGGAGCAAATTTAATGGGCTTTTTTAACAAAATTTTCGGCGCGCTTAAAAAGACTAAAGACTCGCTTTCGCAAAAACTTACCGTGCTTTTCGCGCGTGACAAAATAGGCGAGGATTTTTACGAGGACTTAGAAGACGTTTTAATTTCGTCTGACGTTTCGTATTCGACGGCTAGCGATATAGTCGACCAACTACGCGACAGAATGATTAAAGAAAAGGTTGCCGATAAAGACTTGGTTGTTTCTACGCTTAAAGAAGTTTTAACCGAAAAGCTCGATAGCGCGGGCGAAATCGAAATCGAATACCCTGCGGTTATTATGCTTATCGGCGTTAACGGGGTTGGCAAAACTACTACGATCGGCAAGCTTGCCGCGTATTTTAAATCGCAAAAGAAGTCTGTTTTGCTGGCGGCGGGCGATACTTTTAGGGC
>CAYZWD010000030.1:0-8446 GCA_964482115.1 uncultured Acidiphilium sp.
CGCTTTTCGCGCTGCTACGCAGTTCGGCTCGCGCTTTTCGCGCTGCTACGCAGTTCGGCTCGCGCTTTTCGCGCTGCTACGCAGTTAGGTTCGCGCTTTTTGCGCTGCTACGCAGTTCGGCTCGCGCTTTTCGCACTGAAATTGGTATACTTTAGAGATAAAAAAATTAAAATTTAAGTAACAATTTCTTACTCTCTCGCATATAGCAAAACGTCGGCGCGCGGCGAGAGTGTAAAAAAAATATGATTTTCTCCCGTAGCATGACGATAGAGATAAAGTTATTGAGTTTTTAAACGGCTTTATTTTTAGGCAAAATTGAGCAAAGTATATAATATAGCGCAAGGTAAAATAAAAAGGGCGGGGGTTTATCGCAAAATCAATTTTAAAACCTTGACGGCGCGGTGTTTTATATGATAAAATTGAATAATAAGCGGTCGTTTTTATGAATATATTTAAAAATTTTCTGTCGTTATTTAAAAAACAAGGCAAGCGCAAAAAACTAGCGATAGCGCTCGGCAGCGGCGGCGCTAAAGGTATGGCGCACGTAGGCGTTTTGCGCGCTTTCGAAGAAGAAGGCATTAACTTCGATATAGTTACGGGTTGCAGTATAGGCTCTATCGTGGGCGGAATGTACGCTTGCGGTTTTTCAACGGCTAGCATGTTAACACAACTTAAAGAACTGCGACTTACCGAGCCGCAAAAAATTCTAGCGTTAAAAATTCAGGGCGTAACGCTTACTAAGCTGCTTAACGATATGCTAGGCGGCGCTGAGTTCGACGAGCTTTCAATTCCGTTCGCGGCGGTCGCGTCCGATATAGATACGGGCAAGCTAGTGGTTTTAAACGAGGGTAACGTCGCAAGCGCTATGAGTGCGAGCTCCGCAATTCCGCCCGTGTTTAAAGCGGTGCAAATCAACGGTAAGCGGCTAGTGGACGGCGCGTATTTGAATAACGTGCCCGCAGACGTAGCCAAAAAAATGGGCGCGGACATCGTTATAGGCGTAAGCCTTGGAGCGAACAATCCGCAAAACGATAAAATAAAGCCCGTGCTAGACGCGCTTTATAAAAACAATAAAATTCCGCTGTGCGATAGGGCGCGCGCCGGCGTTGAAAACTCCGATTATTTTTTAGCCCCCGATTTATCCGCTTACACTTCAGCCTCGTACAAGGGGCTAGACGATATGTACGAAATAGGCTACGCGCTTGCTAAAGAAAAAATGCCCGAAATTAAGGCGCTTTTGCGCAAAAATAAAATTATTTAACCAAACTATAACAGAAAACGGCGCAAAAAATATAAAAAAACGGCACGAAAACGGCAAAAAACAAAAAAGACGGTAAATTTTACGGTTTTGTTACGAGGTTTAAGTTAAAATGAAACTTACCATAGCGGGCGAATCGCACGGGAAAGCTATTTGCGGAATAATAAGCAACGTTCCCGCGGGGTTAAAGCTTGAAAAAGAGTTTATAAACTCGCTTTTAAGCGAGCGGAGCTTATCGTTTGGCAGAAGCGAACGTCAGCTTTTTGAAAACGATCAAGTCAATATAATATCGGGCGTGCGCGGAGGATATACGCTAGGCGATAATATTTCCTTTTTAATCGAAAACGCCGCCCATAGCGAGCATAAAAACGATATGGGCGTTTGGCAAGTTGAAAGCAAGCCGTGCGTTACCTCACCGCGATCGGGGCATGCCGATTTAAGCGGTTGCTTAAAATACGGTTTTACCGACGTAACCGATGTATCCGAAGGCGCGTCCGCGCGCTCTACGTGCGCAATGGTTGCGGGCGGAGCGGTCGCGCTTAGCTTTTTAAACGAACTCGGCGTTAAAATTTACGCGGGCGTGCGTTCGGTAGGGGACTACGTTGAAAACTTTTCAAGCGATATCGTAACCCGCGTGACAGAGTCAAAACCGCCCATGTATTTGATTAATAACGATAAAGCCGAAGAAGTGAAATCGTGCGTTTTTAACGCAAAACAAAAAGGCGATACTCTTGGCGGCAGCGTGATTTTGGTTGCCAAAAACGTTAAGGCGGGCTTTGGCGGTTATTGCTTCGAAAAGCGCGTTAACGGGCTTATAGCCTCACTTTTAATGCAAATGCAAGCCGTCCGCGGCGTGTATTTCGGCGACGATCCTTTTACTCGAAGCTTAGGTAGCGAGCGCGTTGACGAAATTAGCTACGACGAAAAAAACGGTAAGTTTTTAAGAACTGCTAACCACTCCGGCGGAATAGAGGGCGGAATGACCAACGGCGAAGATATAATTGCAACCGTGGGTATTCGCGCTATACCCACGCTTAGGTGCGGCGTTACCACAACGGATATAATAACTAAGCAACCCGTGCCCGCGGCAACTCCGCGCGGCGACGTAACCGCAGTTTTCGCCGCTTGCCCTATTTTAAAAGGGCTTTTGGCACTTGCGTTAAGCGAGGCTGTGTGCGAGCGCTTGGGTTGCGATAATATGCAAGATATTCGCGCACGCTATAACGCGTTGCCGTAAAGCGCTAAACGTAATACGCTAAGCGCGAAACGCTATCGGTGCTAAAAATCAGCGCCTCAAAAGGGTGCAAAAACGAACAAAAAAATGAAAAAAATCAAAAAACTAAGCAATTTTTTCGGGCGGTTTTCGGTAGACGGCGATAAATCGGTTACAATACGGGCTGTATTGCTGGGTGCTTTGGCGCATGGCAAAACGGTAATAAGATTTCCGCTTATTTGCGAAGATACGCTAGCCGCCTTAGATTGCGCAAAAAAACTCGGCGCTAAAGTTGAACGCGCAAACGAAGCTATAACTATAACCGGCGCACAAAAAATAACCGACGGCGCGGTATTCGATTGCAAAAACAGCGGCACTACCGCACGGCTTTTAATAGGCGCGCTTGCGGGCGCAAACGTTAGCGCAACCGTCGTCGGCGATAAAAGTTTATCCGCGCGCAAAATGGACGCAATAATAACTCCGCTTGCCGCGCGCGGCGCAAAAATTCAAAGCAAAAACGGCAAATTGCCTATAACGGTAAGCCCCGCGGAACTAACCGAACTAGAATACATTATGCCGTGCGACAGCGCGCAAGTAAAAAGCGCGGTTTTGTTGTCAGGGCTAACTTCGGGCAAGAAAACCGTGGTTATCGAAAGGAATCCCACCCGCAAACACACCGAAAACGCGCTTAAATTATTCGGCGCGGACTTGCAAACGGACGGCAAAAAAATAACTTTGCCAAAAAGTAAAATTCACGGCGTAGAAATTTGCGTGCCCAAGGACGTTTCGTCTAGCGCGTATTACGCGGCACTAGGGTTTTTGTGTGGCGAGGTAACCGTTACTTCCGTGCCTATCGAAAACGAGCGGTTCGGGTTTTACGAGGTTTTAAAAAATGCGGGGGCTAAGCTGTTTTTTGAAAACGAAAGCCTTTTATGCGGGGTAAAAACCGCTGATATAACGGCTAGGCGCGGCAAAATAAATTATTTCGAAGTGCCCGCCGAAAAATTACCCTCGCTTATAGACGAAGCTCCGTTAATAGCAGTAATCGCGGCGTTTAACGGCGGCTGTAAAATTTGCGGCGCGGGCGCGCTGACCAATAAAGAAAGCGACAGATTAAACGGCGCTGCCGAGCTGATAACCGCGTTCGGCGGCGAAGCCGAGGTTTTAGGCGACGAGCTTATAATTCACGCGGTTAAGCCGTCTAAAACCGCAAAATACCGTTCAAACGACCATAGAATGTTAATGTGCGCGTTCGTTTTGGCAAGCGCGGCAGAGGGCGGCGTTATTTGCGGAGAGCGTTGGATTAACGTTTCGTTCCCTAATTTTTTTAATAATTTAAACGGTTTGCGCGGCGCGCTTTTCGGTTTAAACGTAGAAAAATCGTTTTCGGCGGCTATACACAAAAGCGTTTTAAGCGCGTTAAAGCAAGAAAATTTTTGTTACGAGCAAATTTCTTGCACGTCCGCGCAGTTCAAACTTCAAATTAAAAAACCCGCCTATAGGTTGATTAACGCCACTTTCCCTTATAAA
Organism: uncultured Acidiphilium sp.; assembly: GCA_964482115.1. Lineage (GTDB taxonomy): Bacteria > Bacillota > Clostridia > Christensenellales > Borkfalkiaceae > HGM11416. The sequence continues at coordinate 4,002 of CAYZWD010000030.1, forward strand.
AAGGAGTTGTTTTTAAGTTCAAAGTCGCTAACCGAAAACGCTGAAAAAAGCGAAAGCGTTAATTTTACGTTTGACGGTGCCGGGTATTCTACGGACGGTTCGGGCTTGCTGTTCTCGCTCGTGGCGGAGGGCGGTTTTAGCCCCGAAAACGCTACGGTTTTAGTTATGGGCGCGGGCGGCGCGGGCAGGAGTATAGCCGTTGCGTTTGCGGAGGCGGGCGCTAAAGTTTACGTTTTAAACCGCACTCAAAGCGTTGCTAAAGCTTTTTGCGAAAAGTGCGGCAAAGCAGGGCTTAGCGTAAACCTTTACGGCGGCGAGGCTTGCCAAGCGGTAATAAACGCTTGTTCAACGGGTAGCCCGCAGTTTTTCACGCCCGAACTGCTTAATAAAGCCGAACTTGCAATCGACGTTAATTATAAAAAGCCGTCCGCGGTGCTAAACGCGGCAAAAAAAGCAAAAATCCCCGCGAAAAACGGCGAAAAAATGCTTTTTTATCAGGCGTATTTATTCGATTGCGTTATCGCAAAAAAAACGCCTAATCTTGAGGAAGGCAAAATTTTATGCGAAAAGTTTTTTAACGAATATTCGCATCTGATTAAAGAGTAAAAACTAAAAAAACGTCGGCGCATAACGCGTTAAAAATAATTAACGGAGGAGTAAAATGAAAATAGCATACGTGAACGGCGTTAATTTGAATATGTTAGGCATGCGCGAGCCCGAAGTTTACGGCGCCGATACGCTTGAGCAAATAAACGCTAAAATTAAGGATTTTTGCGATAAAAACGGGGTGGAATGCGAATTTTTTCAAAGCAATATAGAAGGCGAGCTTTGCGAATATTTACAAACCGTAAAAGCGGACGGCGTAGTTTTGAACGCGGGCGCTTACACGCATTATTCGATAGCTCTGCGCGACGCAATAGCCTCCCGCCCCAATTTAAAAGTGGTAGAAGTGCATATTTCAAACGTTTTCGCGCGCGAAGAATTTAGGCAAAAAAGCGTAATCGCGCCGGTGTGCGTCGGCAGCGTGATAGGTTTTGGCGAAAAAGGGTATATTATAGCCGCTCAAAGTTTTTTATTATAGAATTTAGCCGCGCGTTTTACGGGAAAAGCAAGTTATGAATATAGTTTTTATAGGAATGAGCGGTAGCGGTAAAAGCACGTTCGCGGCGTATTGTTCTAAGCTGCTTAACATGCCGCTTATCGATACCGATTTACAAATAAGCCAAAAATTCGGCGATATAAACGACCTTATTTTAAACGGTAACGAGGCGTTTTTCCGCGCGGCGGAAGAAACCGAGCTTATCGCGGCGGCACAGCTTAGCGACCGTTGCGTGGCGACGGGCGGCGGCGCTGTTTTAAACGAGACGGGTATGCGCGCGCTTAAAAAAAGCGGGCTTACGGTGTATTTAAAGTGCGGCGTTCAAACGCTTGCGGAGCGGCTTAAAAACGATAACAATCCGCGCCCGCTGCTTTCAAGCGGGGATTTAACCGAAAAATTAAGCGATATGCTGGCTAGCCGCGCCCCGCTTTACGAAAATTACGCCGATATAGTTATTTGCGAAGACGAGGTTTTAAAAAGTCGCGGCGTATTCGAAGAAGAACTCGGCGTGCAGCTCGGCGCGCTATATATCGAGCTCGTTAGGGCTTTAGAAAAAAAAGTATACGAGGACAGAAAAAAATATGCTCGAACTTAATAACGTAACAAAAAAATACGGCGAGGGGCAAAAAGAGGTTTTAGCCATTAAAGGCGTAAGTTTAAAATTCAGAAAGAGCGAATTCGTTTGCATTTTAGGCGCTTCCGGGTGCGGAAAAACCACGCTTTTAAACGTAATCGGCGGGCTAGACCGCGCTAGCTCGGGCGAACTTAAAATCGACGGCGTTTTGGCAAATTCGTTTTCGTCAAGCGAGTGGGACGCATATAGGAATAAGCGGATTGGTTTCGTTTTTCAAAGCTACAACCTCATAGCGCACCAAACCGCGCTAGAAAACGTTGAACTCGCCCTAACTTTAAGCGGCGAAACGGGCGCCGGTAAAAGGCGTAAAGCTATGCTCGCGCTAGAGCGCGTGGGGCTTGCGGAATATCTGCACAAAAAGCCGAGCGAGCTTTCGGGCGGCGAAATGCAACGCGTGGCTATCGCGCGCGCTATCGTCAACGAGCCCGATATTATTTTAGCCGACGAGCCTACCGGCGCGTTAGACGCAAAAAACGGCGCGCAGGTTATGGAAATTTTAAAAGAAATATCCAAAACTCGGCTGGTAATCGCGGTTACGCATAACGACGGGTTGGCTTCGAATTACGCAACGCGGGTGGTTCGCTTATCGGACGGAAAAATAATCGCGGATAGCAATCCTTACTCGGGCGAAAACGCCGCGGCTAAAAACAAAAAGTGCCCCGATAAGCCCGTTAACGGCACTTTCGCGCAAAAATCAGCGCAAAAATCAGCGCAAAATTCGGCGCAAAAATCAGCACAAAATTCGGCACAAAATTCGGCACAAAATTCGGCAAAAAACGCCGAGCGTAAAACTGCGGATAAAAGCGGCGCGGGGCTAGCTAAAAAGCAAAAAACCTCTATGAGTTTTTTAGTTTCGCTAGGGTTAAGTTTTAAAAACCTCATGACCAAAAAAGTAAGAACGGCGCTTACTACTTTTGCGGCGTCCGTCGGAATAGTAGGTTTAGCGTTAGTGCTCGCGTTGTTCAACGGGCTCAACTCGTTTTTGGCAAAAACTCAAAACGACACGCTTTCCGCCTATCCCTTAACCGTGCAAACCACCGAAACCGCTGATTACGAGGCTTACGTTTCGATAATAACGGACGGTTCTAACTATCAAGGCGGCGAAAAAAGCGATAACAAAATTTTTGTAAACCACTTAATAACCAAGCTCGTTTCGGCAACCGTAAAAAACGACATCACGCCTGAGTTTGCCGAGTACGCTTTAAACGCGAAAACCGCGCCCGAAACGGCCGCCGCCGTGCGCGACGTAACCTTTAATTACGGCACGCAAATGAATATTTATAAGCGATACGCTAGCTACAATATAGAATCGCTTGGCAAAAACACCCCCGCGATATCCGCGCTTTTAGGCAACGATATAGTGGTTGAATATCCTAAGGTAGACGCGAGCCAATATTTTAAAGAGCTGGTTAACGATAAAGACTTCGTGCTTTCGCAATACGACCTTATCGCGGGCAAATACCCCACGGCGGCTAACGAACTGTGCCTCGTTCTAGATAAAAACAACGGCATTTCAGACCTTATGCTCGTTGCGTTTTTAATGGATTTAAACGCGGCGGATAAAAATGCGGACGGCGAGTATTTGCTTAACGAATACGACTGTGAAGAATTTTTGAAAAACGAATACTATACGAAATACGCCGTCGCCTTAAACGACGGGCTTTACGTCGAAACGGACGGCGTTTATAAAAAGCAAGCGCGCACTTTAAAAGAACAGCTCGCAAGTTCTGAAAACCACGGCAGCAAACTAGGCGAAACGGTTGCGGGCGAAATAGTAAAAGAAGTTACCAAGCTCGGTATTCCGCTGCCCGAATGTTATTACGGCAACTCGGCTTCTACGCTAGAGCTTAACATAGTTGGTATTTTGCGGTTAAACGAAAGCTGCGCCACGGGGTGCATGGGGATTTATCCCTTAGGTTATACCTCGGCTCTTAGCGAATTTTTCAACGAAAACAGCAAAAATTCTAAGGTCGTTCAAGCTCAGCTTGCCGAAATGAAAAACCCTAGCGGCAGCCTCACGAAGCCTTATCGCAACGTAACTAAAGAGAAATCTGGCGACGCCGCATACTTAACCGAAAGCGGCGCAAAAGACGTTTTAAAAACCTTAGGTTACGCCGAAAAACCCGTCGCCGTGTATTTTTACGCTAAAGATTTTAACGGAAAATCGGCAATAAAGCAATACTTAGCCGCATATAACGAGGGTAAAGCCGAAAGTGAAAAAATTTACGCAAGCGATTTAGTGGGAACGGTATTCGACGTTCTTCAAAGCTTTATAAACACCATAACCACCATACTTTTGGTGCTTACTGCAATAGCGTTGTTCGTTGCGGCTATAATGATAGCCGTTATAACCTACGTTTCGGTGCTAGAGCGCACGCGCGAAATAGGCATTCTGCGTGCGATTGGCGCGCGCAAAATCGACGTACTCGGCGTGTTTAACGCCGAAACCGTAATAATAGGCTTGTTTTCGGGCGTACTCGGCATAATTTTAGCTCTTATTTTAACTCTACCGCTAAACGCGGTACTTGCAAGCGTAACGGGTTTTGCAAATCTTGCCGTTTTATCGCCCGTGCATGCGCTAATTTTGGTTGGCGTAAGCATAGCGGTAACGTTCATAGCGGGCTTTATTCCCGCGCTGATAGCTTCTAAAAAAGACCCGGTAGAGGCGCTTCGCGCTAACGACTAAGACGTTTAGTCGTTCGTTTTGCGGCA
>CAYZWD010000031.1:0-8408 GCA_964482115.1 uncultured Acidiphilium sp.
TTTAACGTATTAGGTTATAATTCCAACGCTAAAATTCACACGCTAAACGCGCGATTTTAAAAGTTCAAGCTCGGCAACGTCGGTTTTGTCGCGCTGCACGGGGGTTACGGTCATATAGTTTTTCAAGCTCCACTCTACGTCGCAATCTTCGTCGTTGCGGTCGTGTTCTAAGGGCGAGCCGCCTAAAACGTAATACCCCGGTCTGGTTTGAACGTAGCCGTCAGAATAGAGCTGAATGCCTATTTTGGTAGCTTTTAACCCCGCTAACTTTTCAAACTCAAGGTTAGGAACGTTAACGTTAAGCGTGTATTCTTTGCTTATAAAGGGCAACAATTTATCGAACGCGAACGAGCAGGCCTTACTTACCTCTTTAAAATTTATATTTTGGTGTGCCGTGCAAGAAAACGCGATGGAACTCACTCCGAGTTCGCCCGCCTCTAACCCGCAAGCGACCGTTCCGGAATATAAAATTTCGCTGCCGAGGTTAGAACCCGCGTTTATACCCGAGCAAACTAAATCGAATTTTTTATTAAGCCCCGCGATTGCGAATTTAACGCAGTCCGCAGGAGTGCCGCCTATGGCGTACGCCTCGACTTCTTCGCCCAAAACGGCGCTTAAATCGCGCTTTTCAACCGAAAACTCGCGGTGAAAAGTTAGCGCGTGCGCATAGCCCGAACGGTTGCCGTTAGGCGCTACGATAGTTATTTTATGACCTTTTTTTAAAAGCATTAAAGCGAGAGTTATTAAACCCTCGCCGTCAATGCCGTCGTCGTTACATACGAGTATATTCATAACGTTATACCGGATAAACGCCGTTTGAGCTTTCAGCCAAGTCCTTATCGACGCCCTTGTTTTTGGCAAGGCGGTATTTAAAGTAGTTAACCGCTACTTCGGGGAACATGGCGTAGGTTAAAACGTCTTCTTCCTTGGTGTAATATTCACTCATTTCGGCTTTGATTTTATCGTATTCCGAAACGGTTAAATCTTCTTTTACGGGTTTTAAATCGCCGCAGCATTTTTTAACCACCGCCTCGTCGCAAGCAGCGGGTAAATGTCCGTAGCCGCCGAGTAAAAGATTTTTAAACTCTTTGGTAACCATTTTGTAGCGCTCGCCGCTTAAAACGTTTAAAACGGCTTGAGTGCCTACGATTTGGCTAGACGGAGTAACCAGCGGCGGATAACCGCAATCTTTACGAACGCAAGGAACTTCTTCTAACACTTCGTCGAGCTTATCGAGCTTGCCTTGTTGCTTTAACTGCCCCATAAGGTTAGAAAGCATGCCGCCCGGAACTTGATATTTTAAAGTGTTTACGTTAACCTTTCTTACGTTGGGGTTAAGCCAGCCGTCGTTTTCAAGCTTATCAGCAACCTTTTTGAAATGCTCGGTTATGGGGATAAGTTTTTGAACGTCTATGCCGGTATCGTACTTCGTGCCGGCTAAGGTAACAACCAGCGGCTCGGTTGCAGGCTGAGAAGTGCCGTTACCTAAAGCGGATAGAGCGCAGTCAACTATGTCGCACCCCGCCTCGATAGCCTTTAAGTTAATCATATCGCCCGTACCGGTGGTATTGTGCGTGTGAAGGTGAATTTTGGTTTCGGGCTTTAATACCTTTTTCATGCCCGAAATCAACTCGTAAGCGGTATAAGGCAACAATAAGTTTGCCATATCTTTTAAGCAGATATTATCCGCACCCATATCTTCAAGCTGTTTTGCAAGCTTAATAAAATATTCGTTGGTGTGAACGGGGCTGGTCGTGTAAGAAATGGTAGCCTCGCATATACCGCCGTACTTTTTGATAGCGGCCATGGGCGCTTTTAGGTTTTCAACGTCGTTAAGCGCGTCGAACACGCGGATAACGTCTACGCCGTTTTTAATAGCGTATTCAACGAATTTATCAACCACGTCGTTAGAATAGTGCTTATAACCCAAAAGGTTTTGCCCGCGAAGCAACATTTGAATTTTAGTCTTTTTAAGGTGACTTTTTAAAATGCGCAAACGTTCCCACGGATCTTCGTTTAAAAAGCGCAAGCACGAATCGAAGGTCGCCCCGCCCCATGCCTCTAACGAATAATATCCGATATCGTCGAGCGCGTCGAGCATAGGAATCATATCCTCTATGCTCATACGCGTTGCGGCTTGTGATTGATGCGCGTCGCGCAGAATAGTTTCGGTAATCATTACTTTATTACTCATAACAATAAACTCCTAAATTATAATTGCCGCACGAACTTACAGCGCGGGACATATAGCCAACAGCACGCCCGCAGCTATCGCCGAGCCTATAACGCCCGCTACGTTCGGGCCCATTGCGTGCATCAAAAGGTGGTTGTTCGGATCGTATTCTCTGCCGACGTCTTGCGAAATTCTTGCCGCCATAGGAACTGCGGAAACACCCGCAGAACCGATGAGCGGGTTAATACCGCCGAACATTTTGTTCATAATCTTAGCGCAGAGCAAGCCGCCTACCGTGCCCATGCAGAACGCGAATAAGCCGAGAAGTATAATTTTTATAGTGCTGAAATCGAGGAATACCGAACCCGTAGCCTTAGAACCTACCATTACGCCCAAGAAAATGGTAATGGTATTCATAAGCCCGTTTTGAGCGGTATCGGAAAGGCGCGCGGTGCAGCCCGATTCGCGCAACAAATTGCCTAGCATAAGCATACCCAAAAGCGGCATTGCGTCAGGCAAAAGTATGCCTACGACTAGCGAAACGGCTATGGGGAATATGATTTTTTCGAGCTTAGACACGGTGCGGAGTTGTTTCATTTTGATTTTACGCTCTTTATCCGTGGTCATAAGGCGCATAATGGGCTTTTGAATAATAGGAATAAGCGCCATATACGAATACGCCGAAATAGCTATCGCGGGGAGCAAAGGCTCCGCAAGCTTTTTGGTAACGTATATCGCGGTAGGACCGTCCGCCCCGCCGATTATGCCGATAGCACCCGCTTCCATCGGGGTGAAACCCAGAATGGTAACAGCGCCCAAAAAAGTAATAAATATACCCAGCTGAGCAGCCGCGCCTATAAACATACTTTTGGGGTTTGCAATCAGCGGACCGAAGTCCGTCATACAACCTATTCCTAAGAAGATGATCGGGGGGAAGATAACCCAGTCTACACCCTTATATATATAATAGAATAAGCCGAAGTTGCGGATAATTTGCTCGTTAGAAAGCGAAAGTTGTTCCGCCGCGAAAGTCATTCCGTTAATAACTATTTCGTTAGCTTTTAAATACTCCGTAAGAGCGCCCGTATCGGCAAAGGTCTGCCCGAGCATATCGCCAAGCTCGCTAAGCGTGCCGCGCGCTATTTCAACCTGGGTTTTGGCATCCGTAATAACGTAGCCTTTATCGCCGAAAAGTACTTTGTATACGCCCGGAATGTTTACGATAAACATACCGAAAGCTATGGGTAACATTAAAAGCGGCTCGAACCCCTTTACTATTGCCAAATAAAACAAGACGAACGAAATGGCGAGCATAACGTAATTGCGCCAATCGCCCCCGGCGAAAAGCCCCGTTTGCTCCCACAGCCTTTGCAGAGAGGTTTTTACACCCTCCCAAAAGCCGCCGTCCAGTAAACAATTCATTAGCATTTTTATACCCCCGAGCTTTTTAGCCGATAACTGCGATTACCGCGTCGGTTTCAACCGATGCGCCCGTTTGAACGGGGAAGCTTACGACGCCGTCGCAAGGAGCGGTTATATCGTTATCCATTTTCATGGCTTCTAAAATCAAAATAAGGTCGCCGGCTTTTACCTTAGTGCCGGCGGGTACGCACAGCTTTTTAATCATTCCGGGGAAGGGCGCGGTTACGCTTTCGCCACCGGCGGGAGCTGCCGCAACGGGGGCGGCGGGTGCGGCGGGTGCGGCAACGGGTGCTGCGGGCGCAACGGGCGCGGCGCTAGCTACGGGAGCTGCGGGCGCAATAGAAGTAACCGCGGGTGCGGCGCCGTTTACCTCTTCAACGGCAACGTCGTATTGAGTTCCGTTAACGGTTATTAAAAATTTACGCATAATAAAAAATTTCTCCTTTATCTTAGTTTTATTATATTCTTTTGTTTTTTAGGCTAGATTGCTTAAAGCTGAATTAGCCGCGCTTTTTTATTTTTTTAACTACGAAATCGCATTTAGAAGGACTTTGCGAATTTTGCGAATAATACGCCGCGATTGCCGCCGTTATTACCGCTACGGTTTCAGCGGGGATTGCCGCCGCTGCGTTTGCAGACGTTATTTGCAACGAGTTGTTTCCCTCGGACTTTTTTTGCGTGGGATTATTTCCGTTTTTTTTAGCGGTTACGCTAGGTATAATTTTACCTATGGTGCTTATAACGAAAACTATAATCGCTATGCCTAAAAAACAAACGATTATACCGAGGACCAGAACGAAAAGCCCCGTTTCTATAGCACTGTTAAAAAGCTTAAAATCGTAATTTGCAAGCAAGTTATTAAGCATTATTTTCACCTCCGCTTAAGCAAGCCTTTGCAAAGCGGCTATTACGTATTGACGAACGAATTCGGGTTCGATAATATCGTCGATAAAGCCGTTTTTAGCGGCGTTGAACGGATCTTGAACCTCTTCGGCGTATTTTTTAGCGGCTTCGTCGTGATTCTTTTCGTCTACCCCGGCGAATGAAAGCATCGCCCCTTTTTCGGTTTCGAAAAGAGAAATTTTTGCCGTTGCAAACGCGTAAGAATAATCCGCGCCGAGCGCTTTAGACCCGAATAAAGTATATCCTAAACCTACCGCGTTTTTATAAACGACGTTAATTCTGGGCGTTTCTAAATTGTAAAGCGCGTAAGTTAAATTAGATACGTTTTTAAGTATTTCGCTTTGGGCAAGCCCCGCGCACTCTTTAATTCCGAGCGTGTTTACGAAAGTTAAAAGCGGAAGCGAATTTTCGTCGCAATAATAAACGAATTCTTTTATTTTAGATACGATAGCGTTATCCAGAGCAACGCCGACGTCGCCCCCTGCGAAAACTATAGTTCCGCAAGCTATTCCGCCTACCCTGCCCACGCCTACTTTAACTTCGGGGGCAAAGTCCTTTTTAAATTCGATAAAATAATCTTTATCGAACACCGCGCTTATTATGCACTTATCGCAAGCCTTTTCGTTAAGCTCGGGCGAAGTGCGGTTAAAATCGTCTAGCGTTTCGACCTCGCCGTTAAAAGCGGGCAATAAATCTAAAAGTTTTGCTACCGTATCGCGAACGAAAGCCATATTATCCGCCGCGAAAGTGGTAAGCCCCGTGTGTGCGGCGCTAGCCTTTCCGCCTACCGCGAATTTATCCGACGTTTTTCCGCTTTTTGCGGCAAGCACTACGGGCGCGGTATAGCAAACGCAAGAATCTTCAAAAGTAAAAGTGTAATCGCAACCCGCGGCAATAAGAGCGGAAGAACCGAACACCTCGCCTAAGCAAACCGCGATTTGCGGAACTTCGCCTTTAAGCCCTTGAACCTCGGCTAAAACCTCGGCTAAACCTTCTAGCACGTCGACGCCCTCGCCTACGGCAACCCCGCGCGAATCGAGCAAGTAAATTATCGGGCTGCCCGAGCGTAACGCCTTAACTTGACATTTAACGATTTTTTCGCAATTAGCTTTCGTGAGCCCGCCGTGTAAAACTGCGGAATTTTGCGCTACTAAGTAAACTGAATTATCGTTAACGGTGGCAACGCCGGTTATTACGCCTTCGCCGCCGTATTCAGAATAAAATTCGTTTTTAGAAAAGCTGAAAGAATCGAATTCGGCAAAACTGTTTTCATCGACTAGTTCGGCAATTTTCGCGCGAATTTCGCCGCTTTTAGAAAGCACTTCCGCCTTACGGTTTTTGAGTAATTCTATTTTATTCATAAAACCCCTCCATGATAAACTTATGGTTTAATTATATATCAACTTTTTTTAAATTGCAACTTTTTTTAGCATTTTTTTTTGCCGAAAACGCAATTTAAAAAATTATTGCTTTATAGTATTTTTTTTTGTCCTTTAGTGCAAAAAAATGCGGAAGAGTTTAACTCTTCCGCAAATAAACGTTTTACTTTTTTGTCTTACGCAAAAAAATTCTAAACTTCGTAAATTATTGTAACGGGTCCGTCGTTAACCTGCTCTATCGTCATATCCCCGCCGAAAACGCCGCGTTTTACGTTAATTCCGCACTCTTCGAGTTTTTTGCAAAACCTTATGTATATCGCGTTTGCCTTTTCAGGCTGTTCGGCGTTTGAAAAACCGGGGCGGTTGCCGTGCGAAACGTCCGCAAGCAAAGTGAACTGCGAAACGCTTAGTATTTCGCCGCCTACACCGCCGTTGCCGCTATTACAACCGTTTCCGCCTACGCCGCCGCTACCTACGCCCGCTACGCTTAAATTCATTTTGCCGTTTTCGTCGGAAAAAACGCGCAACGCCGATATTTTTTTAGCTAAGTAGTCGGCTTTTTCGGGCTCGTCACCCGCGGCTACGCCGAAGTAAACCACCAGCCCCTTGCCTATTTCCGCATGATAATCGCCGCACGTTAGTTTGGCGGAGGTAACGCGTTGCACTACTGCTTTCATCGTTCACCACCCGTTAAGTAAGCTCTTCGATAGTATGCGCGATAAACACAATGTGGTCGCCAACCCTTTCGAGGTTAGAAACGAGGTTTATAAACACCGCGCTGTTTTCGGGCGAGCAAGCGCCGTCGTTAAGGCGTTTAATATGCCCGTTTATAAGGCTACGGCGCATATTATCTACACTTTCTTCAATCGTTTCAAGTTCGGCAAATCCGTCGCGATTGTTCGTTTCGAAAATAGCCATAGCCAAGCGGAACATTTCCTTAAGCTTGCCGTACATAACCGCAACTTGGTCTAACACCCCCTCCGAAAAAGCGAGGCTGTTATTGACCGTTGAGGCGGTGTATTTTACGATATTATCCGAAATCTCGGAAATACGCAACATGTCCGCAAGCGAGTGGTGTAAAATCGAAATACGCTGATCGTCGTGCAGAGAAACGTTCGAACCCGAAACCTTTATTAAATATTCGGTTATTTGCTTGTTTATTATAGAAATTTCTTCGTTTTCGGCGTGTATGCGTTCGCCCGAAGCCGCGTCTCGCTCCATAAACGCGGTGAACGATTCGTTGAGCGAAGCCATACACTTGTTACCCATCGAAACCGCCTCTTTTTGAAGTTGCGCAATAGCTACCGTGGGGGTAGACAAAATACGCTCGTCCATAAAAGTAATGCGCATTTTTTCGCCTTTCTTTTTTTCTTTAACCAAAAGCTCGGTAGTTTTTACGAATAGCGAGGTTGCAGGCAAAAACATAATCGTGCATATAGTGTTAAACGCCAAGTGGAATAACGCAAGCTCCATTTCGGGCGAAGGGATAAGCGGCGTCCAAAATTCCGTCATAAAGCCTTTCCACACCGAAAGTACTATTAAAAACAAAAGCGAGCCTATAAAGTTGAACAAAAAGTGAATTAGCGCCGCACGCTTTGCGTTGGTAGTTGCGCCCATAGAACTTATAAGCGCGGTTACGCACGTGCCTATATTCGTGCCTAAAACGATATATAATATTGCGTTGCCGCCGCTGCCTATCTGAATGCCCGCGGCTACCATCGATAAAAGTATTGCGTTTACCGCCGTGCTAGACTGCATTACCGCCGTAATAGCCGCGCCTATAAGCAGCAATACGAACGGCTCTAAAAATTCGGGCGAAATGCTGGATTTTAATAAATTTTGTATTGCAACGTTATCTTTAAGCGTGTTACTGCACGCAGAAATTATAGTTAATCCGAAAAACACCAAGCCGAAACCCGCGGCTGTAAGCCCCCAGCTTTTGGCTTTGTTGTTGCTTACTATCATAGAAACGAATATGCCTACGAAAGCAAATACCATAAAATATTTGCCGATATTAGCCATACCCACGGCAAGCAATATAGTAGTTACCGTCGTACCTATGTTAGCGCCCATTATAACCGCGGTCGCTTGATAAAGACTCATCATGCCCGCGTTAACGAAACCGATTACCATAACGGTAGTAGCGCCCGAACTTTGCATAAGTATAGTTGCGCCCGCGCCGATGCCTACGCCCGCGATTTTGCTTTTAGACGTTCTGTCGAACAATCTTCTAAGCCCTTTGTTGGCTACTTTTTGCAAGTTTTCGGATAAAAGCTTAAAGCCTATCAGAAACGCGCCGAGCGCCGCAAGCATATAAAAAACTAATAAGTATCCTTCGTTAAAAGTAATTTCCATAAATTAAATCAATCGTTTTTTTCCATTTTTCTTTAGTTTAAATTAGCGTTCTTACTTTTATTTTTTCGGGCAAGCCCGTTGTTTTTTATTTTTATTTTGCCTAACTGAATTTTTTTGCTTAAATTTTAGTTAGATTTTTAATTGCAAGCTTTTTTTTGCAGTTAAAATTATTATAT
>CAYZWD010000032.1:0-6059 GCA_964482115.1 uncultured Acidiphilium sp.
CTCCTATACCCGCGCAAAGACATACCGCGATAACCAGCGCAATTAAAACGCAACTTTTAATTTTTAATTTCGAGTTACCCATAATTTCCCTTTAATAATTTCTTTTTATTATTTTTGGTTATTTAATAGTTTTTATTCGCCGCGCTAGGGTTAGCGCAAGCTTTTTTTGCTTCGCCTTATTCTTTTACCCCGCCCATCGTGAGGTTAGACATTAGGCGCTTGTTGAATATCGCAAATATTATAATGATGGGGATCGCGAATACCATAAGCACCGCCATTCTTCTGCCGAGCGCTTCGAACGTAGTTTTCGTTACGGCGTCCGTACGCATATACGTCGTTCTGTAGTATATCAAATACGAAAGAGTGGGGTTACCGGGCATATAGAGCATCGGCGTGGTGTAATCGTTCCAAAGGCTTACGAACATCATAAGGAATACCGTCCAGAATATGTTCGAAGCGAGCGGCATGCAAATTCTGAACATTACGGTTATTTGCGAAGCGCCGTCTATTTCGGCGGCTTCGTCGAAACTTGCGGATAACCCCACGAAAAACGCGTAATATATCAAGAAATACATGTTCGTAAAGCTTGCAAGCCTTAACCAGTTACCTATATACGTGTTATAAAGCCTTAGTTCGCGCATTAGGTTTATCATAGCGGGGGTCGTTCCTACTATAGGTGTCGCGATAACGAATAAAACCAGCGCGTATATAAACGCGGAAGCTTTATTTTTATATTTAGCGCACAAATACCCCATAAACATGGGCACGAACGCAGTAACGGCAGAACCTACCGTTACGTATAAAACGGTGTTCCAAACCGAACTTAACAGCGTGGCTTTTATTTGCACCGAAACTTCGGTTTTTATAAATATACCCGCTATATACCCTTCCGCGGTTTTATCTACGGCAAGGTTGTTAAAAGCGTATAAATAGTTACCGAAAATAGTTCCGGGGTAATCCATTTCAAACGGCTTTTGCCATGCTTCCATGTTCGGCAAGCCCAAAAAGTTGTTATTCATACTTATATCCCACCTGCTTTTAAGCGAGGTGTTTATAGCCATTAAAAACAACAAAAACATGAGCGCCGTGAACAGCGTTAACAAAACGCCCGCTACTAAAAAGAAAACGTTGAACTTTCTTTTGTTTTTTACTCTTTTCATCTTCAACGTCCTCCTAATCTACGCTAGGCCCAAGCTTTTCTAAAAGCTTTTTAGTGCCCATAGATAGCGGAATTACTATCAAGCTTATCATAAGACCGAAAGCCGAAAGTTGCGGATAGGTAAGCTTTGCGTAAAAGTTGTTAGGCACCCAACCCGCACCCGCAAGGCCGGGCGATTCGTAAGACTGCCAGAATAAATAGTAACCTATCGTTCTAAACTCCGCCGGAGTACTGAATTTTTCGTAGAATACGACCAAACTCATTTGATCGGTAAACATTTCGGCAAGCCCTACTATGATAAACGTAGTAATGGTGGGGAATATCATAGGTAAGGTTATGTACCAAAGTTCTTGCATGCTCGAAGCACCGTCTAGCTGAGCGGACTCTACGATAGATTCGTTTATGCCCGACATCGAGCTGGTAAACAACAGCGTGTGCGAGGCAAAACCCAACCAAATGTGATAAAACATTATGGTGTAAAACGCCGTATCGGGGCTATTTTCTATAAGCCCCTTTTCCCAACCGAAAACTTGGGGAAGAACCATATCCACCAAAAACGAAAACATACTTACCATTATAATGTTGGATACTACGTTGGGCAAAAACAAAATTACCCTGAAAAAACCCGAAGCTAAGCGTTTTTTGTATACGTAATACGAAAACAGTATTGCAAACGGTATACCTATGCACATTTTGCACGCCCACAAAAAGATAGAGTTCGTAACCATTTTCCAGTTTTCGCCGTCGGCGAGCATTTTGAATATAATCGCGAAGTTATCTAGCCATGCAAAACTTACCTTATAGCCTACTTGCCCTTCTATTTCCTCGTATTTTTTAAAAGCCAAGGTTATAGAGTTAAAGTTAACTATTACGTAAAATATTATAAAAATCAAAATGGGAACCGCGACCATAAGCCCGAAAAACAAATTTCTTTTTTGGGTTCTCGTCATCGGTTTTTTATTTCCCGACCGCGGCTCGTCGTTCATCGTTTCAGCAGCAATCGGGGTTAGTATTTCATTTTCCATTAGTTAAACTCCCATAATTACGACAAAAGGAGGGAGGCAAGCCTCCCTCCCTTGCCGATCGCAGTAAAAACTACTCCTTTAACTTACAAGTCGGTAAAAAAACTTACTTAGTCGGTTACGGCGTCTTGTCCGCCCTCACCTTTGTATAAAGACTTCCAAGTCTCTTTTGTTATCTTTTGATATCCGAATATTTCTTCAAGAGTGCTGTTCGGATAAGAAAGACGATATTCGTAGTAAGAGGGCGAGGTCTTTACGCTGAACGCGCCGTCCGTATCCCAACCGTGTGCAAACAAGTTGGAGGTTGCCTTGAAGGTTGCGTTATCCGCAGTAAAGTATACTACTTTGGTTTTATCGTTAGCGCGGGTCATATTCCAAAGGCGTTGACCGTAGCTGCTCATCAAATTGAAATCTTCGGTTGTTAATTCATAATCGAGCGACTTAGTTATGGAAGTGAGCGAGGTAAACTTAGAAAGTTCGCTATCCGAGCAAAGGAATTGAACGAACGCCTTTGCAGCCGCCATTTTAGCGGGGTTGTTTACTACGTTCGCGTTGATTGCGAGCATAGAGCTCCACATATCGAACATAGTTTGACCTTTACCGTTGCCTTCCGTAACGGAGGTATCGAAGTTTACGGGAAGAGCCATCCAAGCAACTTGTCTACCGGTAAGTCTACCGCCTTCACCCGCTAAAGCTTCCCATTGATCGAAGTAACCTTCGATATTAGCTTCGTTATACCAGAACGAACCGTCGATATGCATACCGATTTTTTCGCTAGTGTTGCCGTAACCTGAAAGAATAAACTTCATCATTGCGTCTTTCTGAGAAACGCCGCCGCCCTTAGCAGAGCTGAACCACCCCTTAGAGTTTGCAAGCTCTAAGAAAGCCTCGGCGTAATATTTTTCAACCGCCCAAGAAGCGTAATAACCGTTTTTCTCGGTTATCGTAACGGTTTTGGTGTCGGGCTTTTTAACGCCGTCAAATCCGGGGAAGAGATTTTCGGAAGAATAACCGGTAACTACTTCGAACGTACCTTCGAATGTGTAACCGGCGCGAGCGCGCTCGTAACCTTGCAAAGCTGCGGTTAATCCCGAAAGCAAAAAGCTAGAATATTGAGGATATTGACCGGTGAAGCTTAAGGGTTTTACGCCTTCGCCTGCCATCTTTTCGCAAAGAGCGATTAGCTCGAATAACGAAGAGGGTAAACCGTCGTCGTCCGTACCGAATACGCCGTCGGGTCCGCAAGACTTGTTTTCTAGCCCATCTTTCGTGGGTTCAACGAAGTTGAAAGTTTTGCTTAAAATAGTAGAATTAAACGCTACGCAGGCAGCTCCCTCTTTTGCAAAATAGTAACCTTGCTTATCGAAAAGGTTAATATCGTAAGCCATTCCGGGATAGTATTCCATGCTGGGTGCCGCGTAATATTTACCGTTGTAGGTAAATCTGCCTTTGTTTTCGGCTGCGATTTTATCGTCGATAGAAACGCTAGTGCCTTCGCGGTTATCGAACTTTTCTGTCATAATGTCGTTAATCTCTAAAACGAAACCGCCGTTAACCGCTTCAGCCAAGTTAGAAACGTCGGTTAAATCGTAAATTGCCGTGGTTGCGGTTTTAGAAGACGGACCGACGGAAACGCCGCTAGCGGTTATAGGTTTTATGGCAACGCCGATTTTGGCTTTGCCCTTATCGTCTACACCCCAATTAGTGTTTTTGTTAGCAGCGGCAAAGCGTTTACCCGCTTCGGTTACCCATTCGGTACCCAATCCGCCGCTATCAACTAAAACTTCAAGAGTTACCTTGTCGCCCGCGTCGGCACCGCCGTTTCCGCCGTTACCGCCGTTTTCGCCGTTTCCGCCGCAGCCGAATGCGCAGCTTGCAGACAGCGTTAATGCGCCTAAAAGTGCTAAAATCTTACTAAGTTTTTTCTGCATTATTATCCTCCTTAGCGCGGGTTACGCGCTCCACCTTAAGCTTTAAGCTTAGGCTCGATGCAGTTTTTTTTGTTCTTTTGCAACTCGATAGCAAAGCGCAAGCTTGCGTATCGTACGTTAATTATAACAAAATTACTATCGGTCTTCAATTGTTATATTTACTTTCTTACTGTACTTTTTTCTCATTTGCGGTTTTTTTGTCACTTTTAAAACGGTGTTAAAAGTTTTTTTTAGCGCACTCGTTTTCTTGCTTTTGCGATTGCCATTCGCATCGCGCCCGCGCGACCTATTTTTATATATACCCGCGCTAGCGCCCTACGCGCGCAACGTTTTTTTCTAAATTTTGCGTTTTTAGCATAAAAACAGCCCGTTTTTTGCAAAACAGGCTGTTTTTAGTTACTATTTATTTTTTTTATCCTTTTATATTAGCGAACGCTTATTTTGCCCTTTTGCAACGGCGCACGCCTATTTTTCCTTTCACAATGCGGATTTTTAGCTTTTACACCCACCGTATCGCCTTGTATTTTTTTATCTTTCCGTTTCGTTTTTTCCTTTCGCAATGCGGATTTTTTGCAAATTTGGCTTTGTTAAAAGTCCCATCTGTTCGGCTCTTCCTAGGCTAAGCTTCGTGCAGGCGTATAATGCTAACTTATTTTAAGTTTTCGGGGTTTAAGCATTCTAGTTCGGGCAAAACGAACAAGCCGTTTTTTCTAACGAGCTTACCGTCGAAATAAATTTCGCCGCCGCCGTATTTTTCGGTCATAATAAGCACTAAATCCCAGTGAATGCTAGAATGGTTGCCGTTATCGCACTCGTCGTAACAGCAACCGGGGGTAAAGTGAATAGACCCCGCGATTTTTTCGTCGAACAAAATATCGCCCATGGGCACGTTTACGTAGGGGTTAACGCCGATAGCGAACTCGCCTACGAATCTAGCGCCATCGTCCGTATCGAATATTTCGTTAATTTGCTTAGTATAATTTGAAGTGGCATTAATAATTTTGCCGTCTTTAAACTCTAAGCGCACGTTTTCGTGCTTTAAACCCTGTTGCATAGAGGGCGCGTTGTAAGTAATAACGCCGTTTACGCTGTTTTTTACGGGCGCGGTGTAAACCTCGCCGTCCGGAATATTGCACGCCCCCGCGCACTTAATGGCGGGCAATCCTTTAATCGAAAAGCTTAAATCCGTGCCGGGCGCAACCAAGCGAACTTTATCGGTTTTTTCCATTAAATCTTTAAGCGCGTTCATAGCGTTATCCATTTTTGCGTAGTCCATAGTGCATACGTCGAAATAGAAATCTTCAAACGCCTCGGTAGACATAGAAGACATTTGCGCCATAGAAGCCGTGGGATACCTTAAAACTACCCAACGCGTGTGACTAACGCGTTTTTCGTGATGAACGGGATAGCTGTAAAGCCTTTGATATAAACCGTTCTTTTCGCCCGGAATATCGCCTAACTCGCAAGAGTTTTCGCCCCCGCGAACGCCGATATAACAATCCATATCGTCCATGATATATCCGTCGTATTTAGCCCAAAGCTTGCAATATTCTTCGTTACAATCTTTAATCATGGCGCGCATAACGGCGTGGTCGCGCAAAACTACGAACGGATACCCGCCAACCGCGTAAACCTCGCTAACGAGCGCTTTAACCAAGTCGTTGGGTATACCGAACGCCTCTATCATAACTTTTTCGCCTTGCTTTACCTTGCAAGAGTAGTTTACCAGCCCCTTTGCAAGCTTAATAATTCTTTCGTCTTTCATAATTAAACCTACCTTTTGCAAGCCCGACCTTAAAATAGCCGCCGCTTACGATAATATACGTTACGCTTTAAATTATACTCTCGCAAAAAACAAAAATCAACCTTTTAAAAGCACTTTTTTTCGTTTAATTACGTTTTGTCGCCTTTTTCTGCCGCGCCCCTTGTTTTTTACGCGCCGCCCGC
>CAYZWD010000032.1:6159-8399 GCA_964482115.1 uncultured Acidiphilium sp.
CACCGCCGCCTCTTTTATTCACCTACCCGCCCGCAATCTCGCGCCGCACACGCCTATATTCTCCGTTCCGCTCGACACTCCCCTCAATAAAAAAACGCCGCTATAAAAATTTTGCAAAACCTTTAAAAATTCACGCAAATTTATTTGACATTCATTTGAGTGCGTGATATAATCATATCGAACACGACGAAAAAAAAGATAAGCAACGGCGATATTCACAATAATTTATGATATTTATAAACGTTATTGCATTTTTTTAAAGATTTTTAAAGACGTTGCAAATTATCAAGGAGAAATTTAAGTTATGCCGAAACAATACTATCCCGGAACGACGGCTGAAAAAACCGAACTTAGCGGCAAACAGTTTTTAGACGGCACGTTTTTAGCGACCGGCGGGCTGGTTATGAGCCAACTAAACGACCTTA
Organism: uncultured Acidiphilium sp.; assembly: GCA_964482115.1. Lineage (GTDB taxonomy): Bacteria > Bacillota > Clostridia > Christensenellales > Borkfalkiaceae > HGM11416. Next base: position 6,585 of record CAYZWD010000032.1, read on the forward strand.
CGGGGCTTAAAACGCCAACGCTGCAAAATTGGGTTGCGCGCGGGTTTTTATCGCACCCAAACGGCAAAAAATACGATAAAGACCAAACCGCGCGTATACTTATAATCAACGCGCTGCGCACGGTTACCGACCTTTCGGATTTAAAAAAAATGCTCGTTTATTTGAACGGCAGAGCGGGCGACAAAACCGACGATATTATTCCCGAAAGCGAATTTTACGCGTATTTTTGCGATTGCGTTTTCGACGAGAGGTTTTCTTATAAAACGATTGAAAAGCTCGTACAAGAAAAAACCGCCGATTTCGCCGAAAAATTTTGCGGTTCGAAAAAACGGCTTCAAAGCGTTTTGCGCGCCGCGTGCTGCTTGTATTTAAGCGACGAACTTTTAAAAACCGCGGGCGAACTTATAACCTCGTTCGACGGCAAAAACGTATTGGGCGAAGAAATTTTATAGCAAAAAGGTTTTTTTTCGCTTTTGCCCATTTTTAAAGTTAAAAAAGCTTAAAAAGCTAATTAAAAAATAAAATTTATAAGGAGGTAAAAAAGTATGGAAACTTGGTGGAATTCGCTTAACTCTTTGGGGCGAGTGTATTTTTGCATAGGTTTAGCCGCTACGGTACTGCTGATTTTGCAAATTATAACCCTGCTTTTCGGCTTGGGCGACGACGACTTGGACGTAGACCTTAACGGCGACGGTGAGGCGGACGCGAGCATAGCCGCGGGCGACGGATTTAATTTATTCACGTTCCGCGGACTAGTGGCGTTTTTTGCAATCGGCGGCTGGACGGGCTATATTTTAGCCGACGACGGCGCGGTTCTTGCGATAATTGTTTCGGTTTTAGCGGGGCTTGCGGCGCTTTTCGCGATGGCGTTCATTATGAAAGGTATTATGCGCACACGTTCTAGCGGCAATATCGACGTGCAAAAAGCAATCGGCTTAACCGCGGAGGTTTATTTAACGATCCCCGCGGCGGGCAACGGCTTAGGCAAAGTGAACCTCGTTTTAGAAGAAAGATTCGTTGAACTTAGCGCCCTTCAAACATCAAACGAGCCCATAGCCACGGGTTCGCGCGTTAAAATAACGGGCGTTTCGGGCGGTAGTTTGGTCGTTGAAAAAATCTAACTCGGCAAAAAATAAAAGTTAAAAAACAAAAAGATTAAAAAACTTAAACGAAAAACAAAAAATTAAATAATTTAAGGAGAAAAAATTATGGCAAACTTAGCAAACCTGCTCGCCTCCGGCGCGGGAACGAGCATTTTAGTGGTAGTAATCGCGCTTATACTGTTTATGATAATTTTGCTCGTCGCAACGCGCGTAAAACGCTGTCCGTCCGATAAAATTATGGTCGTTTACGGTAAAGTAAGCAAAGCGAAAGACGGCACTCACCGCTCTTCGAAATGCGTGCACGGCGGCACGGAATTTATAGTTCCGTTATTTCAGTCTTACGCGTTTTTAGACCTAACCCCCATTTCTATTTCGGTCGACTTAAAAAGCGCGCTTTCGCGCCAAAACATTCGTATAGACGTGCCTTCGATATTCACCGTCGGCATTTCTACCGAGCAAGGCGTTATGCAAAACGCCGCCGAGCGCCTTTTAGGACTTAAACTCCCCCAAATTCAAGAACTAGCAAAGGATATAATTTTCGGTCAGCTGCGTTTGGTTATCGCCACGATGGACATTGAGGAAATCAATACGGACAGAGATAAGTTCTTAGAAGCCGTTTCGCGCAACGTAGAAGGCGAACTTAAAAAAATCGGGTTACGCCTTATAAACGTTAACGTAACCGATATTAGCGACGAATCGGGTTACATAGTGG
>CAYZWD010000033.1:0-8035 GCA_964482115.1 uncultured Acidiphilium sp.
TTTATCGGGATCATATCCGATAACAAGATAGGTTTGCGAGCATACGCTATTAGGCTCACCATAAAATGGTTTTCCCAAAACGACATCCAACGAGCCATTTGCGGCGGGTATATAGACTTTTTCTAATTTTGCGCTGGATAAGTTTTTGGGTATATCTTCTTCTTTAATCCAAGCAAAATCTAACTTGTGAATTGCTTTATTTAAATAATATTTTATGTGATTCCTAGTATTTTTTTCTCTTGAATATGCGCTCCAACTTGAAGTTAGTTGGATCTTGTTAGTGAAGAAATCTTTAGGGCTTACTAATCCTGAAAAGTTTTTGTTTTCATTGGTAATGTAATTCCCGTCTACTAAAATTATTTTGTCAATAATTGTTAATGCTATAATATCTCTTATTACAATACCTGATCCACTTGCATTTAGATAAGCATTTTTATTCAACGTTGTATTATTGTCTGTATGTAAATAATAATCGCAAGTACCTTTATTATCTCTATCCCATAAAAAGTAGTTAACGCCGCCCATAATATCAACACCGGGAAAGCACAAGCTTGAATCGATATAATCGTGCATTATTCTAATTCTGTTATCTTCCAACATAAAGTCTATCCACTCATCTGAAATTCCTTCAGTACTACGAGTCATCCAACGGCTTGGTGTAATCATAACTAAATACTTTGGATTGAGTTTTATTGCTTGTGAAATAAAATTATGATATATGGATTTTGCTTTTGATGCATTACCGCTTGTATTTCCCACGCTTAACTGATAAGGCGGGTTGCCTATAATAACGTCGAATTTCATATTAAACAACTTCTCCAAATTATCGGTGTGTATAAATTCGTAAGCGTGAGTTTCTAACTCGTCGCCACGGTCGTAAGTCATATTCGTTCCGCAATATTTGCAGCGCCCGTTTACCCAAACGTGGTTTATGCGCTTAAACCGTATATTACCTTGCGCGTTATCGAATTTAGTTACCGAAAAATCGCTGTTCGGGTATTTGCTGCAATAAATTCCGCGGCGAGATAATAAACTTGTTAGTTCGGTTATCGCAATTCCGAAAAGTTGTTTATGAAATATATGGTCAACGCGCTCTTGTAAATCGGGGAACTGCGGTTCTAACCCTTTAATAAGGCGTTTTGCAATTTCGCGCAAGAACACGCCCGTTTTACACGCGGGGTCTAAAAACGCGGTATCGGGATTTTTAAATAATTCTTGCGGCAGCATATCTAGCATTTCGTTTACTATTTCGGGCGGGGTAAAAACCTCGTCGTTAGAAAGGTTTGCAAGGCAACTTAAAACGTCCGGATTATAAACCTTATTAAATAAATTATCACTCATTTTCTTGCACGCTCCTATAGTTTACGGGCGAATATTCTTTTATCGGGCGGGGGATAGGTTCTTTTGTTATAGGGTCTATCATCCAATGTTCGGAACCGTTTGCTTCGTTGCCGAAAATCGATAATTGAGTATCGTACATGTCGGCGTCATCGTTTTCTTTAAGCAAAACGTCAAATCGAAAATCGCGCCGCTTTATTTGGCTGTTCGATATAAACGCCCACTCCGAAAAGACGATAGGCTCGTTTGTATCGTTGCCGTTTTCGTCGACGCATTTAAGAGTGAGGGCGTTGCCGCATATTATATTTTTAGATAAAATAAACTTAACGGCTTCGCGCGTTTGGTCGTTGCAATCGTTTTTGCAAATCGTTTTATACGCTTTATCCCAAATTTTAAAAAGCCTATCGCGGCAAGCGAGCACGTTGTCTTGCAAAATATCAACGCCGTAAACGCTAGAAATGGCAAGCACGGCGTTTTTTTCGTAGTCGAGCGGGCTTTTTTTATATTTGCGTTTAACAACTTCTATTTTGCGCGAGATAATTTCAGCTAAAAAATTGCCGTCGCCGCAAGCTGGTTCTAAAAAACGGCTGTCTATGCGCTCGGTTTCTTCTTTAACGAGGTCGCACATTGCCTTTACTTCGCGCTCGCTCGTAAAAACTTCGCCGTGGTTGCGCACCCGCTCTTTCGATTTCGTTTGTGATTTTTTATCTTTATCGTTCATTCTTTCAACCTAGATTAGCCGCTATAATAAAAACTCGGCGGATTTGTAAAATAGGTAATAAACCTTATTATTACTCTTTTGAGATAACATTATATCGCATTTGCGATAAAAAGTCAATGCATTTGCGTAGTATGTATATCGCAAAAGCGTAGTAAAATAAGAGAGAGGTGTGTATGAACGTACTAGAAAGAATTCGTAAATTGCAGTGGGAACGTGATTGGTCAGATTATAAATTAGCCCAAGAAGCTAATATTTCTCAGTCGTCTTTAGCAACGCTATATGCTAGGAATAAACCGCCTAAAATCGACATGTTGCAACGCATTTGCGGTGCGTTCGGGTTAACGTTGGCGCAATTTTTTTTAGAAGACGAACAGATAGAAGTTTTAAGCGCGCAAGAAAAAAGCCTTTTAGAGGGGTTTAGAAAACTTCCGCCTAAAAAACAAAAAGCTTTAATCGATTTGCTAAATTAGTTTGCAAAAAAACGCATTCTTTATTAAAAAGTTCGGTTTTTACGTTTTTATTTCAACTGAATAATTATTTTTTTAACGCCGCCGCTTTTTTAAGTAGCGGTTTTTTAATAACTATTTATTTTTTCAATTTTTCAAAAATTTTTTGCTTAAATTTTTGCCTAAAAGTATTGCTAAAAATATATTTTCATGTTATAATAATTTATACGGTATAAAATAGGCGGGCTGGCGGTTCGGTAGTCTGGCGGCGCGGAACTTCGGTAGCTTAGTAGCTCGGCGGTTCGGCGGTTTATAAAAAAATAAAGCAGCAAACAAGCCGAAAAACCGATAAAACCAAAAGTCAAAAAACCGATAAAACCGATAAAAAGATTAAAAAACGAAAAAAGGGAGGGGCAAAAGTCTTGTCTAAAAACGAAAGCAAAAAACGCAATAAGGGTTTAATATTTTCGTCGGAAATGACGGGCATGTTGCTCGCCTTGTTTTCGCTTATGGGGCTTTTGTGCCTATTTACGGGCGAAACCGTGTTTTTTACGCTAGGCTCTGCCGTGCAAAAATTTTTGTTGGGGATTTTCGGTTTTGCCGCGTTCCCGATACTTCTGTTTTTTTTATTTTTGGGCGTAAGGCTGGTTATAGGTTTTAAAACGCGCGGCGGGTTAAAGCTTTTTATAGGTATGTTCTTCGTATATTTATTGCTGGTTGGGCTTATCGTGCAAACGGCAACCACTAGCGGCAAAATTTCGGGCGATTTCGGCGAATATATTTCGTTTTGCTATTTCGATAAAACTTCGTCATTCGGGCATACCGCGGGCGGAATGCTTTTCGGGCTGTTGGCTTACCCGCTATGTGCGCTGTTAAAGCCTCTGGGGGCTTACGTTTTATACGGACTTGCCATAATTTTAATATCGGTTTTGGTGTTTAAAAAACGCGCTAAGGCGCTTTTTGCCGATTTATCGGAGCGCCAAGCGCGCCGCGCGGACGAAAAAGCCGAGCGTGAAATAGAAAAAAAACAAAAAGAACTAGATAAAGCGCGCCAAAAAGCTGCGGCACGCGGGCTCGATAGCCAAACCTACGGCTATCTGCGCATGGGGAATTCGCGCCAACGCGATAATTACGAATGTTCGCGCGGGCAAGCGGACGCTAGCATCGGTTCGGTCGCGGGCGGCGGCGTAGGTACGGGCGATTTCAACCGCGATTTTAACCGCGATTTAACTCGCGGCGATACGACGCGCGGCGAGCAAGTAGGTATGGATAATTACGCTGCCGACTTTAGCGAACCCGAAGGAAGAGGCGCGGTCGAGGGATTAGTCGGGCTTAAAAACTCTTACCAAGGCGGCGGGCTGGATAAAATTTACGGCGACGAAAAATTCAATTTAAAAACAAAAAAAGAAATGCTGCACGACGACGACCGTCAAACCAGCTTAAAACTGCTTTTCGGCGAAAAAACCCGCAAAACTGCGGAAAACGGGGTGCAAAACGCCTCGCTTTACGGCATTGCGGACGGGGCGGGGGAGTCTCGCCGCGAACAAATCCGCAACGCTTCGAGCTATCAAAGCGACTATTCGGACGATATGGCTAAAAAGCTCGATTACATACGCAGACCGGTTACCCCCGATTATCGCGAACCCGTAAAACCGCCGATGGGCAACGACGTGCCCGAGTCCGTGGTTATTCGCAATGCCGAACGTTACGGCGGAATAGACGAATCCGCCCCCGAGCGCGACGTTTACGTTATAGGCGGCAACGAGCGCGGCAGAGAACGCGGCAGAATTCGCACGTTCGACGAGCAATCGGGTAGGCGCTCCGACGGCGTTTCTCGCGGTAATATTAGCGAAGACGCTAACGAGCCGCAAACTCAACGTTATCGAATCGATCAAACAGAAAACGGTTCGTTCGGCGAGCGCTCCGACGGGCTCGGCGGTTCTAGGTTTAGAGATTCTAGGCTCGGCGATAGGGCGGACGAAAGGCTCAGCGGTTCTAGTCTGGGCGGAAGAACTAGCGGCACTGAATTTAATTACAGCGAGGGCTACGAAGATTTAGGCGATAGCTATTCGCGTTCTAACGCAATTAACGCGACCGCAACCGATATAAGCGGCGAAAGCGAGGCAAACAGCATTCGCGGGCTTAGGGAAGTTCGCGCAGGGCGTGAATTCGGCGGTTCTAACGCCGACGGTTTAAGCGGCGAAAGGGGTAAATTTTCCGCAAACGGCGCAAACGGCGCAGGCGATTTAAGCGACGATTTAAGCGACGGAGTTGCCGCCTCGCGTGAAAACTCAAGACCTAGCTTCTTGCGTGACGTACAAAATTCAGCCGCAACGGGCGACCTTGCGAGCGCTAGCTCTGGTGAGCGTTTTGCAAGCGTTAGCCGCGGCGAACAAATCGGGATGGGGCCGTTAACCTCAACCGCTAAAAAGCCGATTGCCGAGGGCGACCGCAAGCTTGAAAACCCCATAGATTGCATGCCGGTAGGATATAAATACCGTTTTGCTCCGTACAATTTAATGCGAGATTACCGCCCCGACGCGGCTGCGCTGGCTGCAACCAAGCGCGAGCAAGAAAGCCGCAAAGCCGTAATACTTCAAGTTTTGGCGAACGCCGGCATAACCGCGCAAATAGTAGACGTAAAATACGGCCCTGCGCTAACCCGATTCGAGCTGACGATTCCGCCCGAAGTTTCTATAAAAAAGGTAACCGAGCTGCAAAAAGACTTCAACTTTCGCATAGCGGCGCAAGGCACGATACGTATAGTCGCGCCCATAACGGGCACTTCGCGCATAGGTATAGAAGTGCCTAACAGTTCGCCGGCTACCGTCGGGCTAAAAGATTTAGTAACGGACGCGGCGTTTAAAAACGCCAAAAAATCTTCGCTGACGTTCTGCTTGGGCAAAGATTTAGTAGGTAGCCCCGTCAACTTAGATTTGTCCAAAATGCCCCACCTTTTGGTGGCGGGCGCAACTGGTACCGGTAAGAGCGTGTTTTTAAACACCTTGCTTGTTAGCCTTATGTATAAATACACGCCCGAAGAACTGCGTATTATTTTGGTTGACCCTAAAATAGTAGAATTTTCGCTATTTAAAGGCACGCCGAACCTTTTATTCGACGAAATTATAACCGAAACGCCCAAAGCGTGCGCTATGCTCGACTGGGCTTGTAAAGAAATGGACGACCGCTACCGCTTGCTCAACGAAAACCTCGTTAAAAACGTAGACGAATACAACACGTTTATGCAAAGCAAGGGCGGCAGACCGCTTTATAAAATATTAATAATTATCGACGAGTTCGCCGACCTTATGGCAACCTCAGCCGATAAAAAGAATATCGAAAACAAAATAAGCCGAATAGCCGCGAAAGCGCGTGCCGCGGGCATTCACCTAATAATGGCAACGCAACGCCCCTCCGTAGATATTATGGAAGGTTCTATTAAAACCAACTTTACATCGCGCGTGGCGTTCAAAATGTCCAGCCCGACGGACGCCCAAGTAATAATGGGCGAAATCGGCGCTGAAAAACTGCTCGGCAGGGGCGACGTTTTATACCGCACCAGTAGCATGATGAGCACCGAGCGCGCTCAGGGCGCGTTTATAGACACGCCCGAAATCGACGCGGTTTGCCGCTATCTTCGCGAGCATAACAAGTGCTATTACAACGAGTTCGCGCTAGACGAAATTAACAAGGCGTTCGAAAAAGCCGAGGCGGCGGATTCTGCAAGCGCAACCGAAAACTTGGGCGGCGAAACTTCGGACGGCAATAATAAGTCTGACGAAGAAATAGTTAAAAACGCAATGCGTTTGGCTATCAATATGAAAAACATAAGCATTTCTATGATGCAAAGGCGGCTTGGCTTAGGTTATCCCAGAGCGGGCAAAATTATGGATATTTTGGTAGATCGCAAATACGTTTCGGATTCGCTTAACTCACGCAATCGCGAAATTAATATGACTAAGCAAGACTTCGAGCAAGTGTTCGGCGAGCCTTTCGACCCGCCCGCTCAATAACGGAGCGCAAAACTAAGCAAAACTAAGCAAAAATAAGCAAAACTAAGCAAAAAACCGAAAAATAAGCAAAAGCAAAAATCTCGGCGCGGGTAATAAAGCCCCGCGCTTTCGGAGAAAATTTAAATGAACGGAAAAAAAACTTTGGGCGTTATATCGCTCGGCTGCGATAAAAACAGGGTAGACAGCGAAAAGCTTATAGCCTCGGTGTTTAACGATTTTATCGTTACCAACGATATCGAAAAGGCGCAAATCATACTAATAAACTCGTGTGCGTTTTTAGAAAGCGCCCGAAAAGAGGCTATAGATACCGCGATCGACTGCGCGAATTACAAAAAAAACGGCGTGCTCGAAAAACTTATTATGAGCGGTTGCTTGCCGCAAAAATTTATAGGCGAGCTGTTCGAGCCGCTTACCGAGGTAGACGGTTTTTTAGGCACTCTCGATTACGACCTTTTCAAAAAGACCGTAGAACAATGCTACGCGGGCGAGAGGGTTAACAACGTCGGAAAAGGCGCGGGGGTAACGGGTGGCGAGCGCACTCTTACAACGCCCGAATATTACGCCTATTTAAAAATAGCGGACGGTTGCAATAACAAATGCACTTATTGTTTAATACCCTCTATTCGCGGCAAATACGTTTCGGAGCCTATCGATAAGCTTATTGCCGAGGCTAGCGCTTTGGGCGAATTGAACGAACTTGTTTTAGTCGCGCAAGACGTTACCCGCTACGGCGAGGATATTTACGGCAAACCCGCTTTGGTAGAGCTGATTAAAAAGCTTTCGGCTTTAAGCAATATCGGCGCTATACGGCTTTTATATTGCTACCCCGATATGCTCACCGACGAGCTTATTTGCGAAATAGCAACTAACGATAAAGTTATAAAATATTTGGATATTCCGCTTCAACACGCGGCTAACGGCGTGCTTAAACGCATGAACCGCCGCGGCTCTCGCGAGCAATATTTGCAACTTATAAACAAGCTGAAAAGCAAAATTAAGGGCGTTGCGTTGCGTTCTACGTTTATTGCGGGCTTTCCCGGCGAAACGCAAGAAGATTTTAACGAGCTGTGCGATTTTTTAAAGCAAGCGGAGCTGTTCAACGCGGGCTTTTTCGCTTACTCGCGCGAGGAGGGCACGCCCGCGTATAAGCTGCCTAATCAGCTCGACGGCAAAATCAAAAACGCGCGCGTTAAAACGCTTTACGCCGTGCAAAAGCAAATTTCTAAGCAAAATCTTGCCAAGTTTAAGGGCGAAACGTTGCCCGTCGTTTGCGAAGGTATCGATTACGATCGGCAGTGCTTTGTCGGCAGAGCGTATTTTCAAGCGCCCGACATCGACGGCAAGGTTTATTTTAAATCGGGCGAGCCTATAACCGAAGGCTGCGTTTATAACGTTAAAATCACCAGATGCGGCGTTTACGACTTATTCGGAAAAACCGAGTAATTTAAATTAAATAAAATAAATATTAAAAAACTGATAATCGCGCTAAAACGGAACGCATAAAAAAGCAAAAAACG
>CAYZWD010000034.1:0-5711 GCA_964482115.1 uncultured Acidiphilium sp.
TACATTATCTATTACGCCACCGGCGGCAAGTAATTCACCCAAAGCGCCGCCCCATGCTCCGTAAGAACCGCTTACGGTTAAGTTTTTAATAGTTCCGGCTACGCTTAAAAACAATCTCGCGGCGGAGACGCTGCCCGTTATCTTGTGCCCGTTACCGTCTAACGTTCCGGTAAACACAGCTTTGTTTATGTTGTTATTTCCTCCGGCTGCCTCTATAAGTGAGTTAAGAGAAGTGGATGTAAACGTAATATCGGTTTCTAACTTATACTCTCTGCTTAACGACTCTTCATTAGCGTAAATAGCAACGAAATCGTCAATCGATTTTATCGCCTTAGGCTTAACGTATTTGCTAAGCTCAGCGTATTTTACTTCGTAATCTTGTGCGCTTTCGTCTAAATCTTTGCGCGCTTCGTAAGCTACTTCGGATAAAACAGGGCTTAAAACGCTCGAATATGCTACGTCGCTTTCGCTAGTAGATAAATACGCGCGAATTTTAAGCTTTTTATCGTAATGCGTTTCGGGCTGACCGTATAAATAAGCCACTGCTTCAACCTTAGTATCGTCCGTTTCGGAAACGGCAAACGCGTTTACGGGCGTTTCAGCCGACCCATCATATAAAACGGCGTTATTAACCCAAGTGGTGTTAAGAGTAAGTTCGGTTTCGCTATTATGCTGCATTACGTATTCGGGAATAATAAGCACGCCGATTTTCACGTTGCCGTTTTCAACCGCTACGCTGCTTTCATAAACGGACTTATCCATTTCAACCAAAAACTTAATACCCGCGGTTTGGTCGTCTTCATTTAGTTTGTATTTTACGGAAGCCTTGGTTACCGCTAGGTTTCCGCTAGTAAGCATTGTTTGCGCTCCGCCACCCTCTGCTTTAGTTAGGGTTACGTTAAATAACCCTATGCTTGCCATCGTTGCCGCCACCGCTATACAGCTTAAAGCGACCGTTAACGTTCTTCTGATTTTGTTAAACATAGTTAAATCTCCCCTCCATTTCGGTTACGATGCAGATTCATCGTCTTCTAGTGAAAAACCAAAGTTCCAGTTTTCGTTCCATAAAGAGCCTACGGCGCTTGCGGTAACTACGTCTGCCTCGCCACAAACTATAATTTGCAACGACGGCTGTTGATAAGTTGTGTTTTGTTTCATCTCTTTTACTCCTTTTATATTTTTACCCAAGGCGACCATTCATCATTTTCGCCACCCGAGGTTGAAGCCGAATCTGTTATTATATCCACTAAGCTTAAGCTTATTACTTGCACCAGCGGTTTTTTATATTGATTGCCTTTAAAATAACTCATAATACTTTTTTACAATATTTTTTTATTCGAACGTAAGCTCGTTTACAAAAGCTGAAACTTCGAACGAGTTGTTTTCATTAGTTTGTTTTCTGCCGCAAACATACATATCTTTAACGGTAACGTTTTCAATCGTATGCTCGCTATCAACCGCGATAATGCGGCTGCCGTAAAGCTCGTTGCCGTCGTATCGGATATTTTCAAAATGAACGTTTTCTATCTTTTTGCCTACCGTTTCGGCGTAAGCGGTTGTGAAGTTAATACTTATTAGCCTACCTAAATCCATTCTGTCTACGAAAATATTTTTAAACGTTATATTCCGCATAATCGCATTATCCGCACAAAACAGCGACATAACTCCTTGGAATACAGCAAAAAACTCTATATCTTGCAAAACGGTAATATCCGAAAAAACTATATTTTCAAACGTTCTTTGCGTTTCGGGCGAAGATTCGGGACCAACGAGCATCGCGTGCGCCGCGTCCGCCCAGAATATGCAGTTTTCAACTAATATATTTCTGCAATCGCCGCTTAAACCGGAGTGCCGCGCTTTAATCGAAATGCAGTCGTCAAAGTTTCTAAAAAATACGTTTTTCATAACCACGTCGCAGCAACCGGTTAAGTCTATGCCGTCGCTGTTGCGGGCGTAACATATTTCTTTTACGTTATCTACCGTAACGTTTTTGCAAAGGTCAAAACACATCGTCCATTCAGGCGAATCTAGAATTATTAAGTCCTTTACTGTAACGTTTTCGCATCCGATAAAACGAAGCTCTTGAAATCTACCTTCTTTATGGTGGTCGTGCTCGAAAAATTTACCGTTTAGCACGCCGTTACCTAAAATTTTAACGTTTTTGGCGTTTTCACAAACTACTCTGCCGTAAACCCACGCACCGCCCTCTAAGTATAAAGTTTGGTTATCTTTAAGCATAATTACGCCCGCGTCGTGCACGCCTTTGCCGAACCATAATACGTTTTCATCGTTTTTATCAGGCACTTCGCTATTTTCTAGCTCGGCAAACAAAAACAAGTTTTCAAAAATATCTCCGTCGAACTCGATAGAAAGCTTAGCAGGTTTAGTAAGCTCGAATATAATGCCGTCGCCGTGGCGCTCGCAAACGCCGCCAAACGGGCGAACGCAAAAGTTTCTAAATTCTCTGTTTGGGGTAATCTTTACCGTTAGCGGCTTTTCAAACGAATAGGTAAACGAACAAAAGCTCATTTGCTTTATCCTATCGCAATATCCGCGATCGAACACTATTCTGTCGTTTACGGCTGCGTGAAAGCATGCAACCCGCTCAACCGCAACCCCGTTTGCAAAAATTTCCACTACGTAATCGTTAGAACGCATCTCTTGCAAATCGTTGTTATATAAATACATTTTTCCTCCGTTCGCGCTATTTTTAACGCTTTAAATTTATCGCTTGCCGCGCGAGCAACTAGCTAAAACGCTTAGCGCAGCAAAGATGAAAACACTATACCCGCGCCCTCGCCTTCGTTCGTGCCGGTAATGCCGAACTTTTTGCAAGTAGCTTTAAACTCGGCAATTTTATCGTTAAGCTCTAAACCGAAAGACGACGGATAAATTGCGATCAGCATAAACTCAACGGATAGCATTTGCTTACGAAGCCTATCGCGCAAAGTTAAATATTTATCCCATTCGTCAACTCGAATGGTTTCTAAATAACAACGCGCTTCGCGGAAAATTTCCATTAACCCGTCTAACCACCACTTAGGGAAGAACGTGGGGTTTAGCCAAAAACTTGAATCGCCCCCGCCCGAACGCGAATATTCGCCGTAAAACGCTTCAATAATATTCCAACGGTCTATTATCGCGTTGTAGTAAGTTTTCATAAACGGTGCTATATCCTTATAATAACCGTTCATAAACTCGTCGACTAAAGCGCCGTAGTCGGAATCGGTATTCCAAAGCAGTTTGCTTTGGGTGTAAATTCTAAGCTCGTCGAACGCGGGCGTGCGCTTATTGTGCGGGCCTTGGTCAAATATAAACTTAAAATTTAAATCTTTTAATAACTTATAGTTTTGGGCTATCGCGGTAAAATTTTGCAAGTTGAGCATGTACGCGTCGAAATTAACGCAGTAGCTCCATATAAACAGATTTTTACAAATCGCACTCCAACCTAAAAAGTTATCTTTTACTTGCGGATTATATTTCTCGTCTAAAAACGAATGCGAATACACGCCCGAAAACGGAACTACCATTACAGCCAAATTATCTTCAAGCCCCGTAACACAGTGGTGAAGAGGCTCGTATTTTGTCGTTTTAACCTCTCCGGCTACGCCGTTTTTATATTCGACGTGGGTTTCTTCTATTTTTTTAACGGGCGGGGTTGCCGTTTTGTTATAAGCAAACGTTACGAAAGTTATTTCGCGCTCCGGATAAGTTTTAGCAAGCCATTCGTTCATGCGCTTTACCACGTCGTTTGTAAACTTCAACATCACCGCGCTTTCGCTACCGTATTCTTTTATAGCCGCACGGCACTTGGGGCAATCGCAGAATGTAAAGTTATCTTCTTGGCCGAGCATTACGTAATTGCCTTTTCTTCCGGGGTTTGCTATAATACGCTTTAAACTTTCTACGAATTCGTTTTGCATACCCGCGTTAGATAAGCAAAGGTTGTTGCCGTCAGGCGAATACCAGTCCGAATGATCGGCGTAATATTTTTGCTTAGGCAAAATTTCAAAATACGTGTGATTACATGTTACCCAGTCCGAATAAGAATTTCTGCCTAAACCTATACGGTTTGCATAATCTAAAACACCCGGCTTTTCTATTTTAAAAACGTCGTGAAAGCCAAGGCTTCTGCCATCTATATCGGGCACGGTGTAAATAACGCCGTCGTAATAATCGTAAGTTTCGCGGTCGCAAACGACCACTTCGTCCGCCGCGTAATAAACGTAGCCGACCATAACGCGCATAAGCTCGTATAGCCCGAAAAACACGCCTCTGCCGTTACCAGTAACGCGGATTTCGTTGCTTTTAAACTCTATGCAATAAGCCTCTTGCGTAAGTTTTTTGCCTAAGCATTCTTTTCCTTCGCATATATGAACGCAAAACTCGCCGCGTTCGCCGCTCTTTGCGCATTCGCTTGCAAAAATAGGAATTATCCCTATTTTTTGAAGTATCCAGTCTGCCTCACTGCGCGCGGTTTGCTCGTGCGGAGTTAACATATCGGGGAATACGTATATCCATTTAGCAAGCTCGGCTTTGCTTATTTTTTTTATCTTTTTTATATCACAAGTTCTTTCCATTGTTTTTTCTCACTTTAAATTTAAATATTCAACGAAAGGATTGTCTATTTCAACTACGCCTTGTGCGGAATCAGATAAACCGCTATATAATTTTACACGCGGACTAACTATATCGCTAACCCCGCTAGTAAACGCACAATCGGTAAGGCCCTCCGTTTTGCTCGGATATTCAGGATAATCTCTGCGTGTGGCGATTATTTTTTTTTGCTTTACCGTTTTTAACGCTACGTCTACAACGTAAGCCGTGTTTATGTATACGGATTTATCCTTACCGTCTTCTAGCTTATCGCCGTAACATTGGTGACCTATAACGCCTATTAAATGTTTTGCCAAATAAAACGCTTGGTTTACCCCGCCCCATTCGTCGGATTCAAAAAAGTTTTCTATATAGTTCGCGTTTTGTATAATATCCGCCGTTATATCGTCTAACGAGGATACTACCGTGTAGCCCACGCGCGATTCAGAACCGTATTTTTTCTTTATCTCTTCGCTTCTAGGGCGTGAAAATATTCCAACTCTGCCCTCGGGTAATTGCACTAACCTTATATCCTTCATATAATCCGGACCGGTAGTAAAATACCTTAAATTGAATATATCCTTACCG
This sequence comes from uncultured Acidiphilium sp., assembly GCA_964482115.1. Classification (GTDB taxonomy): domain Bacteria; phylum Bacillota; class Clostridia; order Christensenellales; family Borkfalkiaceae; genus HGM11416. The sequence goes on from CAYZWD010000034.1 coordinate 5,185, forward strand.
CGATAAAAATATCCGTAATACGTTTTTACCTTGCCGCATTCCTTTAAAACATGCGTGCCGATTACTACGCTTTCGCCGTTTATCTCCGTATAAAACGGGTCTTCTATAGGCAGAGCATCGAACTCGGGAACTTTACACCAAACACCATCAGCCTTTTCTTCAAATAAATAGCACGTACTGTTAGCCCAATCGCTTCTTTTTTCAACCCGCCCTAAAACGTATCGTTTGCCGTTTTGTTCGAACGGCACTGAGCAATTATATACATCGCGACTTTGCACTCCCTCAAACCGTAATAACTGCCCCTCTTTTTTTTGCGTTTTACGCTCGTAGTCAAGCTTCAAATCTTTGATATTCATAAATTTTGCCGCACCTCCATTGTGCTTATCATTCCAATTGCACTATCATTTTATCATAACTTTTATCAGCTGTCTTGTTCTTCTTCGACATGTTTTTGTGTTTTTTGGACATTTTTGCCTTTTCTCGCTACTCATTTCTAATTTTTTTTGTTTTAAGATTGTCAATCTGCC
>CAYZWD010000034.1:5721-7850 GCA_964482115.1 uncultured Acidiphilium sp.
TATAATAACTTTATCGGCATAAAAACCGAGTCATAATCAACGCTAACGCACTTTTTGCGCAGACAGGAGGGGTTATGTTATTTTTGCAAAGTAGCGATAATTTAGAATTTTTGTCGTTAGGAGTGGGTTTTAACTATAACTACGAATTCAACCATATGCACACCCACGATTATTGGGAATTTATTTATTGCGACAAAGAAGTTCTACACCACCACAATAAAAAGAATTACATCTTGCCGGCGCACTCCGTGATTATTATTAAACCTACAGACGAACATGCAATCGAGGGTATTTCGCAACAAAAAGACTTTTCGCCCACGCACTTGAATCTTAAAATTACCTGCGACCACTTGCGCTCACTTTTACTACCTATCGACGAAAAATTATACGATTTATTGCAAAATCACGGCACTTTCGCACCGATTACGCTTATACATTTTAAAAAGTATTTAGAAGGAATTTACTCGCTTTTATCTACCGCGCCCGTACCAAAAGCTACATTGATTAAAAAATTGATTTTAACGATTATTGAAAATTATGAGCCGATTTTATACCCACGTAAGGGCAAAATGGAAGCTTTGCCCGATTTTTTGCAAGATTTATCACTTAAACTTTCTAATCCAGATAATTTCAATAGGCTTTTAATCGAAATTTTAAAGGAAGCACCTTACAGCCAAAAACAAATAAACCGCCTTTTTATCAAATATTACGCTAAAAATCCGCAAGACTTTTTTATAGAACAAAAAATGATTTACGCTAAAAACTTGCTTTTGAATACGGACTATAGCATGCTTCAAATCGCGCTTAACCTCGGATTTACACTAAGCCACTTCGACCATACTTTTAAAAAATGCTATAGCGTATCACCTAGCTCATTTAGAAAAAAAACCACAACCAACCATAAAAAGTAAGTTGTACAAATTAAAAATTTTATAAACCAACTTTCATAAAACATAAAATTTTATAACAACGAAATAAAAGCATAAAAAAATAAAAGTGCCACTATAGCTCAATTAACTGCACTTTCAGATATTTTTATTGAGTTGTTTCTTAGCCTCACTTTGTGCAACAATCCCCACCGTCAACGGCATTACAGTTGCCCCCCTAAACGCGTGAGGCAAGTTTTGCCCACACTCACCCGCTACAAAGCACAAGTCGGGCGAATTCCGCACACATTTAAGCGAATACAAAACGCTCTACCAAGAACATCGTATATACAAAAAAACGAACATCGCAAATATAACACGAAGTCCGTTTTTTGTTTTAAGTTTATAAGCCTTTTCATTTTTTTTGGTTTTGTTCTAACAAATTCTTTACGAGGCTTTAATTGTATTAAGTTCCGTTAAATTTATATTACGTTTAATACATTTTATCCTTAGTAAAAACGTACATTTGTCCGAGAGTTATCCAATGCGTGCCGTTATGCTTTGCAAATTCGCCCTCGAACGTAAGTTGCACGCACGAAGACAAATTTTGCGAAAGATTAACTAGCGCCAAAGCTTGCTCACCCTTATCGTTAACGAAATAGCTTACATGGTTTTTTTTATTTTTTGACTATATTTTCGTAATTGAAGCGCGGTTTTCAGCAAGCTAGCTAGTTAAAATTCGCTAAATATTCCTAGTTCTTTTGCAGAATACAAATAAAAAAGCATGGTCGAGGAATAATAAGGCGAGCATTCTGAGGGCTTGCCCGTAAACGGATCTAATTCTTGCCCGAAAGGCTTTTCGCTATCCGTCCATGCGGCAAGCCATTTTTTCATATTTTCGTGCAGATAATCGGTTAAACCGTAATATTCCATCCACCTAAGCGTTCTAAGCATCGTTAAGCCTTGGCTGTAATACCCCCAACTGTTGCCGTTAACCCGCTTTTCAAACGTTTTATCGCTTGCCGCGACCGACGGGTACGGGTACGGCGTGCCGAAATGCTCGCTATTTAAAAAATACCTTTTAAAAATGCTGCCTACTTGCTCGACTGTTAACAGTTTTTCGCTAAAAACGTTGGTAATTGCAATACTTTTGCATTTGCGCATATTTCCGTTTTTATCTACGTCGTAAAAAAAGTCGTCTTTTTCGTCGTATAAAAGCTCGAAAATTTTAGCTTTTACGCGTTCGGCTTTTTTAAGCCATTC
>CAYZWD010000035.1:0-7793 GCA_964482115.1 uncultured Acidiphilium sp.
CACCATGCATTAGCGCAGTTATTTCACCGCTAGAAGTAACTGTTGCAATATCTTGATCTAAACAAGCGAACTCGCATTCGGCGTTTTCAACAATATTGCTACCGAGTTTTACGGTGGGAACTAAAATATATTTTTCGCCGCGTTCTAAAGTGTAAGCTTCGCGATCAAGTGAAATCGAATACGCGGGAATTTCTGCCTCTTGCACCTTTACGGAACAAACTAAAGTTTCTCCGTCAACCATAACGTAAATTACGGTTTCGCCAGCGCTCTTTGCCGTAATCAAACCGCTAGCCGAAACGCTTGAGATAGAGGCGTTGCCCGAAATATATTCGACCGCGCCGCTTGGAGAAGTTAACAGTTCCAACTGCTCGGTTTCGCCGACGAAAAGCGAAACAGAGGTTTTATTTAGTTGATATTTGCTAGGCTGCACTATAGGATCGATAGGCGAAGCATCGTCGCCGTTATTTTCTCCGTCGCTCTGCGAACAAGCGGCTATTGCAAAAACGCAAATTGCGCTAAGCAATAATAAAAGCAATCTTTTTGTAATATTTTTCATAATCATACCCCCTCAGACTTAGTCAGGCGTGCCGCCGTAACCGGCTGCCGTTTCACTGATTTTAATACGCAAAGTTTCCATACGCTCGTTCAAGTCAGCCCAACGCTCGTCGATATCCGGATAAGTGCTTCCGTAATGCAATAACAACCAATATTCTATCCAAATACGCTGTTTTTCAAAGCGTCCAACCATTTGAGCGTAATGGTCGTAATCGCTCGTTTTATATTTTTCTACGGCGGCAATACCTTCGTCTATCTTCCAGTTCAAGCGAGTTAAGAAAATTTGCGACCAATGCTGTTTTTCCATTATAGCTTGGTTGTTAGAACGAATACTGTTACCTTTGGAAATTATTATTGCAATATTAGAACGAGTTAAATCGTAAATATCACGCATCGATTGCGCACCTTCGCCGTAATACCCCTTTAAGAATTTGTTAACTAAATATTCGGTATCGTCGGTTTCACCCCAGCAAAGGTTCGACATAACGTATATACGCATTTCTTCGAAGTTGCTTGCGTAAGCGTTGTGGGTTGCTTGCTCTACCACGTAGTTAACGCCGTTTTGCGCCAACCATTGATAGTTTGCGGACATTGAACCCCAGTTTTCGAACGGCTCTAAATACATATCGAAGTTAGTGCTGTATTGCCATACGGACAAATTATCAGTTATAGCATGCCAACCCGCCATCATAGAAACCTGGTTAGAGTCTTCGGTGTAAGGAACGGAATAATCTACTTGATTTATAACGAACTGAACGTTTAAGTTATCCTCTATTTGAATGAGGGGTTCGTATTCGCCGGTAGAAGAGTTAAACGTTACGGGCGGATATTTAGTTGCGTTATAAGCAAAGGTTACGAAAGTTATATCGCGCTCGGGGCAATTTTCTGCAATCCATGCGTTAACCTCTTTTACTACCTTGTTTGTAAAATCGAGGTTTAGCATAGAAGCACCTATACGAGTGTTTTCGTATTGAGCAACGTAAGTTTTGCACGCGTCACACCCGCAAATAGAGAACGAGTCTTCTTGCGCAATAGAGAAATAGTTTCTGCCCTCGGTATCGTTAGCGATATAATTGCAAACGTTATTAACCATGGTATCTATCATAGCGTCTTGGGTTTTACCACCTGCAGTTAAGCAAAGATGCGTGCCCGAGCTAGAATACCATTCGGGATATTTTTCTTGATAGTCCGCTTTAGGCAGAAGGTCGAAATGCGTGTGCGAGTGAAGCCCGCCTACCCAAGTTTGATAATAGTTTTTAATGCGCATTCTTCTAATAAGCCTTGCGTCATCAAATAGCGGCATATATTCTAAGCACGGCATATCGATAAGCGGTTTATGCTTTAAATCGAACTTAACCCACGCCGTTTTTACGCATCTATCGATATTATAGCAATCGGTATAGAAAAATTCGTAATCGAAGGTGCGCTCTAAAAACTTATAAACGGCGTTACAGTTTGCGTCTTCGGTTAAGCCGTAAACGCAAGTAACGTTATCAAAGGTTTTTAAACCTATGCCCGATAATCCTATTTGTTCTTTGGTTAAAATTTTATAACCCGTTTTTTCAGCGTTATCTATAAGCATTTTATTTTTAACACCAAGCGCTATATAATAGCAGTCTTTAGAAACGGTAACGGTATCTTCAACTACTTCGGGCATAAAGCTCATAGCCTCGTTAAAGAAGAAGCGTAATTCTTGAACGCTGGCGCTTTCTCTAGTCATGTCCGAAGCGATCGTAATTTTAACGTTTTTATCGACGGCGGAAATAATTCCGCTAGTCGGTTTAGCTTGATCGTCGCCGCTTGATGACGAGCCGCTAGAGTTGCCGCCGTTCCCCTTACCGCAAGCCGCAAAAGAAAAACAGGCTATCGCCGCCAAAAACACGGCGAGGAATTTTTTTAATTTTTGCATAAGTTCCTCCTATTAGTCTACCGTAACGGTATAATCTTTAATAACCGTGTTGGCGTATTCGTCTATCGCGTAGTAACGAACGGTATATTTACCCTTTTTATTCGCGGTAAATTCGTTACCGGTTAGTACTTTTATAGTGTTATTGGGATCTATAAGAATAATATATTTTTCTTGAATATCCGAATATAGCCCGTTGCTTGCGGTGAACGAAGGAAGTATTACCTTTTCGTTAAGCTTCGCTTTTGCGGGAACGCTGCCGTTTAGCTTAACGCTAACTTCGCCCGTGTAAACGCAATCTACGAAGTAGTTAACTCTTATAGACCTACCCACCGCGTCGGTAGCAACATATCTGAATAAATAAGTGCCGTAAACGTCTATCGAAATTTCACGAGCACCGCCGCAAACGCCTTCGTAAAGCACGTTATCGTTAGGATCGTAAGCTATAAGCTTAACTTCTACGGAAGATAAAACGTCGCTTGCAACAGCTGCAGGAAGCGTTATTTTATCGCCTTTAAAAGCGTATTGTTCTAAACCACCCATAACGTAAATTAAGGGAACGGTTCTATCCGCTTGAACGGATTTATCTAAGCTTACGTTGTTAATTCCGCCGAACGTTACGCCTGCCTTGCCGGTTACGCCACCCAAGGTTACGCTTACGTTAACCAAGCCGCTTTCAAATCCGCTAAACATTTTACCGTCTACGCCGTATTTTACTTTGCAAAGCTCGCTTAAACCTCTTTCGGTACGGGCGGATAATACACCCGTCGTATCGTCGTATAATAATTCGAAATCAGCAAGTTCGCCGCCAAACGAGCCGCTTATTTGATATTGAACGGTATCGTTAACCACTTCTAAAACAGCGCCCGAACCGCTTGCTCTAACCTTAACGGCAAACGCGACCTCGGGGTTTTTGCTATCTTTGAAAGTAAACGTTAATTCGTTCAAGTTTGCATAACCCGCAGGTACGCCGTAAGAAAACTGAACTTCGCCAGCAACTATCGGGCGGGTAAACGAAAGCGTTGCGCCGTCCGTTTGAGTGTAATAAATTATGTTTTCCGTATTGGCTAAAGTAAAGCCATCCCCGTAGAAGAGTTTAGACAAATCTACGTTGTTTTTACCATCCGAACGGCTTTAAGCACATAGCAGCTTTCGGAAGTAACTCCGTTTGCGGTGATATAATATTTAACGGTAAGCGTGCCGTCCGCCGACATAATCGCGGGAACGAACGCGTTATTAGCAACTTCAAACTCGCCACCGTTGTATAAAACTTTGATTAACGCTTGCTTAACTACCTGATCGCCGCTAGTATAATCGTACACGGTAGCGTTAGGAATTACAAGCGTTTCACCTTGAACCGCCGCTTCCGGTAAAATAACGGGGTCTATAACGGGTTTATCGTTACGGTTTGCAGTATAGCTATAAGTGAGCGTAATTTCTCGGTTTAAATAATCGATTACGGTGTAAGTGAACTCGTATTTACCGTCCGATATAGGCAAATAGTTATCGATAACCGCTTCAGTTGTACCGTCGGGTTTTTTAACCGAAACGCTAATTTTTGCACTGCCCGACTGACCGCTCGCCACGGCTTTCGGAAGCGTTATTAAATGCCCCGTTAAGCCAGAGCCCGTGTTCTTTTCAATGCTAGCGTTAAAATTATCTTTAGAAACAACGGGAATTTTTAGCGATTTAATCGCTTTATTACCCATGGCGTCGGTTGCTAAATAATCGATATAATAATCTTTTTGAGCGGAAGGAGTGAACGTACCGTTGGTAATTGCGACTTCGCACTTAGTTCCGTTTAATAAATAATAAGCCGAGGTAGCTAAATCTACAGCGCCGTCGTGACGGTCATAAGCAATCGCGCTAAATATCGAATAAGGCTTGCCTACTACCGCAAACGGCAGGTCTTTTTCGTCGTAACCCAAAGTATCTACGTTAATCATAGGCGCTTCGGCATCAACCGCTATATCGTTAGTAAATCTAACGCCGTCCGCAACGAGTACCATATAATTAACCTTCGACTTATGCCCTTCTACTATTTCAAACGTAAGCGTTGCCAAACCGTTAGTAAAACCTTCCCACGTTTTGGTAAAGTATTCAGAGCTGTCTAGGTCGATAACCAACGCGCCGTTAGCGTAAACGCACTTAGTTGCATAATCTATGCTTAAAGCTAAGCTATCGCAATTACGCATAAAGCTGTGAGTTACCATAGTTCCCCACGGGTAAGTGGGATACACGGTCGTTCCGCGAAGACCTTTACAAGGCTGACCGTAAGCCGAAGAGCGAACGTCCGAGAAACCGTCCATATCCAAATCGCGGTTGATTTCAATTTGAACGTAGTTCATTTTATTCACGGTATCGGTAAGCGTAACGCGCACCGTTCTAGCCTCGGCTTCGTCGCGAACTTTCGGCGTCATTTTAAATTCAAAGAATATGTCGTCGCTAGTATTGTTGGTAAAATTGATAACGTTGTTATATTGAACTTTACCGCCGATAGCCGAGCACATGTTTAAGCCGACCTCTTTATCGTTATAGAAACCTACGGCTACGCCGTAAATTTCGGTTTCGCTAACCGACGTGAAAAGCGAACCCGCAGTTTCGGTTGCTAAAAATTGCTTTTCGCAAACGTAAGCTGCGCCGTTGATTACCGCGGTGTAAACGGCGGTATATTTGCCAGATTCTTTAAGCTCGATAGTGGGATTAGCAAACCTAGTACCGTTAGGATATTCTACTACGACAGAAGCGTTTACGGTTTCGCCCGCAAGGGTAGCAGTGCCGGTCGGAACGGCGAGGCGCGTGCCTACCGAATAAGACTCGCTCCACTCAGTTGAAAACACGAATAGCGGAAGCAACTCGTCTGCGGTGACTTTATAGCTGAACGTATCGCCCGTTTTAACCGCGGTGTAAATTATTTCATAAACGCCGCTAGCAGCAAATTCAAACGTAGTTCCGCTAGTTATAACATCACTTAAAAGTTCGCTGCCGCCCTTTTTAACGGTAAGATTAACCTCGTCTGCCCCGTAATACGAATTTATTACCTCGGGCAGCTCTAAATAAAGGCTAGAACCAACAGCCACTTTTGTGTTTTCGGGCTGATTTTTAAACACGAACGCACTCTTGGGGAGTTTTTCTAAAACGTTAACCTTTTGGGTTAAAACGCCGATTTTGCCCGAGTTATCGGTTGCCGAATATTTAACGGTATACTCGCCTTTTACGGTGGGAATGAACGAAGCGCCGTTTGCCCACGTGCCGCCGCTAACGCCGTCCAAAGCAACGCTTGCACCCTTAGGGTTAGTAACGCTAACTCTTACGGTATCGATATAGCCGTCTATAAAGTCAAAAGCAGTGGGGGCGGCTATTTCGTATTTTTTGCCGACGATTCCGCGATCGCTCGTTTTTGCGTAGATAGAGGGAGCTGCAGTATCCGAAGAAGATCCAACTTCTTGACCGTTTACCGAATAAACAAGCACGCTTGCGCTTTGAGCTCCTTGAGCTAAAGCCGTAAACTCGAACGAAACGTTATATTTTTCAAATCCGTCTAGCGTAAAACCTATATCGTAGCCGTCGTTAACTTGCTCGTCTAAATCCCAAATAACTATTTTATTGCCACGGCTATAACCGTAAACTTCCATGGTTACGGGGTCGAAGCCTATTACTGTAGAATCCGCACCGTATACGTAGCCGCCTTTATACCACGAAACGTTTGCAAACGAGCCGTCTAGCAAATAAGAATATCTGCCTCCGGCGTTAGCAAGCTTGGTTTCGTTAGAGGCAACGTTATAATCGTTAAAATAACCGTCCGCATCTGAACTGCCGATGTCGTGATTAATTCCGTACGCCGAGTGATACGACCTAGCCAAACGGAAAATACCCATAGATTCGCCGTTAGCTTCCACGTGAGCGGTAGGTATCGCGCCGAGAGCCGTCGTACCGTCTACCGCGAGTTTGAATACGTTAGAACTATCTAAAGTGTCCGTAAAGGTTAACGCGAACGAGCTTAAATTTAAAGTGGGATAATATTTGCTATTTTTAAGATCTTCAGCAGTGGGTTTCTCGTTAGAAAGAACCCTTAAATCCAGCTCGAAAACGCCGCTCATGCTAGAAGCAAAATCAATTGAAGACCCGCTTTGGTTAGCAGTAATAAGCACGCCTTTACGGGCATCGGTTAAAAGCGACTGATCTAAAACGTAATCGTTTTGAACGGTAACCGCGGGCGTATCTTTAAACACTACGGCGTTTACTTTAACGGGAATAGCGGTGCTGAGCGCCGCCCCGCCCGAAATTGCCGCGGTTAAAGCTAGCACGAGCGTTAAAATATTTTTGTTTTTCTTGTTCATAAACCTCTCCTAAGAGTTATTTTTTATAGTAGATTATTACTTTAAACCGCTAAACGACAACCCGCCCATCATTTTCTTTCTAAAAGCAACGAAAAGAATAAGCGTGGGTATCGAAGATAAAATGGTTGCAGCAAGCTTTAAACCTTCAAAAGTTAAAGCAGGCTCGTCGGTAAATTGCAAGTTATAAAGTGCGTAAGCGATAGTGGGTTTAGTTGGATAGAAAACGTAAGGAATTTGCCAATCTGCCCAAAATCCCATTGCTTGCAATATGAATATTATAAGCAATATGTTTGAAATCATAGGGATTTCTACCTTGACCATTATGGTAAAATAGTTTGCGCCGTCTAGCTGAGCGGCTTCGGAATAAGAATTTGAAAGCCCCTTAAAACCAGCCTTAAAGAATAAATAGTTCGTACCTAAAAAGGTCAGCCTTAACCAAGGCATAGCCAAATAGGTATCGTAAATGTTCATCGAACGCAAAATAGTTAATTCCGACGGAGTTGAGTTTACTACGGGCAAAACCATAGCTATAACTACGGCGGCATCTAAAAACTTATTGAATTTAAAATCGAAACGGCTCGCAGCATATGCGACCACACACGGCGTTAGCGTTGCAACCGTCGCCGAAATCGCTATATATATTCCTGAATTTAAAAGCAGATCTTCGATATAAAAAGTTTTAGGCGGAGTTGTGTAATAAAGTTTTACCCTTAAATTTATAAGCGCGTTTTTATAGTTATCCAGCAACGGACTACTAGGCAAACCGAAAAGGTTTGTAGTGAAATCCCAGTTATCCTTAAACGAGTTTATAAGCACAAAAGCGTACATATACAAAAGCGTTAAGGTGTAAGTGAAAAACAAAAACCAGATAATTGCCACTATCGTAGACTGAACGCGTTCGCTAGCCGTTGTTTTTTTAGAAAAATATTTTTTTATCGAGAGAGATAATTCACGTAATGCATTCATAATATTTTTCTCCTAATTGTTGGGGT
>CAYZWD010000036.1:0-7599 GCA_964482115.1 uncultured Acidiphilium sp.
ATTATTCCGTCAACATGATCAAGTACATCGTGAATGGTTACGTCGGCGTTAAACTTAGGATCTCCGATAAGGCTATTCCCGTCTAATATAAGCAGAATTAAATCTTTAACTTTGTCGGAAACGGATTTGTATTTCCCACTTTCGATAGATAAAGCAACGTTATAAAGCGACGTGGTTACCGCGCCTACCGTTAAGTTAGCCGCCTTTTCGCCTACCGTTTCAAACGTAGCGCCGTTTAATAAACTTGCTATTTCGTTTAACAACGCGCGTACCGGCGTTTTATACGGCTCTACGTCGTACTTTGCGTTTACTGCCGCACCCACCATTGCTAAATTATCCATGGTGAGCTTAGCCTTTATATTATCATTATATAAAGCTGCAAAATCGTAGCCTTTCGTTAATAAATCCGATATCTTTATTGCAAATATCGCGCTGGCAAGAGCGTTCTCGTTACCCTCGAACACGTATACGTTGCCGCTAGCGGTGTAACCCAAAGGCTGCGCTATAAACGCGCCTAAATTGTCGTTTCCGCCAAGAATATTTTTTACTAGATCTACTAAAGTATCGTTCGCCACAAAATACATGGTAGCCGCGGCTATAGCGACGACTACGCCCGCAACTATCTTTTCTTCGGTGGTCATTTCGGCTAGCAAGCCGTCTAAATCGAAATTAGAGAAATTGCCGATGGTGTTACCTTGACCGTAAATCGCTTTTTCTACTAAAGTATAAATTCGGTCGAGAACAGCAACGCCGCCAAGCCCTAAACCATCCGTTATTTTCTTGAGAGAATCAATAATTACGTCGATTTCCGCGTCGCCGTCAAATAACGGCTCGGTCGCAACGGAATCATCAAACGCGGTAAGAATCGAAGAGAAGGTCGCCTCATCGATTATTACGTAAGTTACCAATTCAACGATATCATCGATTACTTTATCGCCGTCGTCATCGGTAATTTCCTTTATTACTCTACCGAGCGCCGCTACCGTTTTTACTATTGGCAAGTTTAAACTAGCCGTGGCTATATCTACGACCTTATCATCTTTGCTATAAAGACCTATTAGTTCTTTGCACAACGTTTTAAGCACGTTTTTAACGGTAATTAAAACGTCGCTATCCTCGGGAATTTCTTCCGCAAAATCAGACAAGAGGGTGGCTGCCTTGTAAATGGTTACGTCGGCGTTAAACTTAGGATCTCTGATAAGGCTATTCTCGTCTAATATAAGCAGAATTAAATCTTTAACTTTGTCGGAAACGGATTTGTATTTCCCACTTTCGATAGATAAAGCAACGTTATAAAGCGACGTGGTTACCGCGCCTACCGTTAAGTTAGCCGCCTTTTCGCCTACCGTTTCAAACGTAGCGCCGTTTAATAAACTTGCTATTTCGTTTAACAACGCGCGTACCGGCGTTTTATACGGCTCTACGTCGTACTTTGCGTTTACTGCCGCACCCACCATTGCTAAATTATCCATGGTGAGCTTAGCCTTTATATTATCATTATATAAAGCTGCAAAATCGTAGCCTTTCGTTAATAAATCCGATATCTTTATTGCAAATATCGCGCTGGCAAGAGCGTTCTCGTTACCCTCGAACACGTATACGTTGCCGCTAGCGGTGTAACCCAAAGGCTGCGCTATAAACGCGCCTAAATTGTCGTTTCCGCCAAGAATATTTTTTACTAGATCTACTAAAGTATCGTTCGCCACAAAATACATGGTAGCCGCGGCTATAGCGACGACTACGCCCGCAACTATCTTTTCTTCGGTGGTCATTTCGGCTAGCAAGCCGTCTAAATCGAAATTAGAGAAATTGCCGATGGTGTTACCTTGACCGTAAATCGCTTTTTCTACTAAAGTATAAATTCGGTCGAGAACAGCAACGCCGCCAAGCCCTAAACCATCCGTTATTTTCTTGAGAGAATCAATAATTACGTCGATTTCCGCGTCGCCGTCAAATAACGGCTCGGTCGCAACGGAATCATCAAACGCGGTAAGAATCGAAGAGAAGGTCGCCTCATCGATTATTACGTAAGTTACCAATTCAACGATATCATCGATTACTTTATCGCCGTCGTCATCGGTAATTTCCTTTATTACTCTACCGAGCGCCGCTACCGTTTTTACTATTGGCAAGTTTAAACTAGCCGTGGCTATATCTACGACCTTATCATCTTTGCTATAAAGACCTATTAGTTCTTTGCACAACGTTTTAAGCACGTTTTTAACGGTAATTAAAACGTCGCTATCCTCGGGAATTTCTTCCGCAAAATCAGACAAGAGGGTGGCTGCCTTGTAAATGGTTACGCTGTTGTTAACGTACCAATTCGAAACCGTGCCCTTTATAAGCGTGTTAATTAAATTTTCAAACTTTTCGATAAGAGTTTCGTTCCCGACGAAGGCAACTTTCGCCACGTTGCCTAAAGCGTTAACTACTTTTTCTATCGGTAAAATTTTGCTGTCTTCAACGAAAGTATCAACGGTTGAGGCATCGCCGCCGTGCGCATTACTATAAAGCGCGGCTATTTCGTCGAACGCGGCGTTTACGATTCGCTTTAAGTCGCCCTCGGACAAGAACAGATTAGTAATTTCCTTAACGGCGTTAACTATTTTGGTTATTTCGAGGTTTTTAGTATCTTCCGCGAAAGTAGACCAAGTCGTATCGTCGCCACCGTGCGCACCCCTATAAAGCGCGGCAAGTTGAACGAAAATTGCGTTAATTCTTTCGTCTACGATAAATACGTTAACGATATTTTGAACGTCTTCTATAACGTTACTTACGACGAAATTTTCAAACGCGACGGCGTTAAGCTGCCCGGCTAAAATATCTTTAAGTAGCGTGCTTGCGCTATCGATTACGTAATTCCAGTCTGCCTCGGCGATATTATTAAAATCAACTGCGGGTTTAATCGGCGCGGGTGAAATCAGCGCGGCGGGGGCAATTCCGCCCTCCGAGCCGGACGCGCTATCCGAGTCGTCGCGAACGATTACTTTTAACGCTTCGGCAACGAAGTCGATAAACTCGTCGATTTCTTGGCTTAAAAAGCCACTTAGGCGAACGCCGTCGTAAGCAAGCGTGAAGAGATCGAAAACGTCGTCTAACTTGTCGTTCTCAACGCCGATATCGGTTAAAAGCGTATGTAGTGCGTTTGCAAAATCGTTTACCAAAAAGTCGTAAATTATTTGCGGATAATCACCTATCGTTTGCTCGTTAAAGGTTATTTCACAAAGCGCCTCTATATCCGAAAGAACGTCTTCGTCGACGAACGGATATTCTTCGTTAACCGATTTGAGTATTTCGATTAACGAATGGCAAATGTCTTTAACTTTAATCGAGTCGTATTGCTCGCGGTCGGTTATTTTCGCCAAAGGCACGTAACCGATGCGATCGTCGATTTCGTCGAGCGCAACTCCGACGAACGCGGGCATAGGCCCAACGAACTTTTCGGCAACTTGAACGAGTAGCCTAACGAGGTCTATTACGTTTCTTACCGTTGCCACGTCTACAACCGTCCAATTGGTTAAAGTAGCCGTATCGGAGAAAATACCTTTTATTGCAGAGGCAAGCGCGTCGATATCGCCGTCGGTTACGGTTTCGTTAACACCGAGCACACGGGTAAACACCTTAAGCATATCGGATGAAACGTCCGCAAAGTCGTGAACTAAATAATTTTTAAGTCTTTCAAAACCGTTTTGCGCGTCGCTTATAACGTCGTTTATCGAAAGAGAGAAGAACGTTGAGGTTGCCGAATCGGCTACGCCGTTCCAAACGTATTCGTTGTTGACGTCGTCGTACGTAAGTTCACAATATTCGAAGTCGGTAAAGTCGCAAACGAGTTTAACCACGTCGCCTATTAAAAGGTTGCCTGCTTCGCCGAACAAATCGTAAGGTTTATCTATTTCGAAGCCCGAAACTATTTCGTAAAAATGCACTTCGAAAATTTTGCCGAGGTTAGCGGGGATTTCAACCGTGCTTGAACTTTCGCCCTCTCCCTTTTTCACGGTGTAGTTACCGTCCGAATCGCGTTCGGTACCGGGAACAAGTAAGAACAAATCGCCCAATTTTAATTCGGGCAATAAGCGCTTGAATATTTGCGAGGCTGAAATATCGCCGTCAATTGCGTCGCCTATTAAATTAATCAACCCGGCGACGGACATATCGAACACGCCCGAAAGCGCGGGCATCTCGGTTATCCAAGCGCCGTTGAACGGATCTCTTTCCAAGCCGAGCGCGTCGCCTACGCTGATATTACCGAACGCCTCTTTAAGCGCTTGGAATATCGAGTCCGCATCGTATTCGAGCATAAGGAAGTCGGAAAGCCTAAAACCTAAAAGCTTATCGACTATATCGCTGCCCGTAGCGCCTATCCCTAAAAGTTCTGCGAGGGTTAAATCACCAAGCGAGTCTTTAACGTTATCGACAAGGTTACGCAAGAACAGTTCGGCGTCGAACGAATCGGTTTGCCCGTATAAAAGTTTGCTGACCTTAATGCCGCGCAAAGCGTCGAGCATGGGGAGCGCGCCCTCGGTTAGCCCGATCGCGTCGAAAATCATTCCGAACGACAAATCGCCGATAAGATTTTTTATCATATCGAGCGAACCGCCGCCGGTAAACAGTGCGCCTAGTTTAACGTTGGCAATGGTCTGGAACAAGTCGGGGGCTTGCTCGCCTATAGAGCCGTCAGCCTCTACGTAATACCACACGCCGTTGCCGAACACGTTTTGTAGCCCGAGCAGGTTGCCTATTTTTAAATCGCTTACAACGCCGGTGTAATAGAAGTCGTATCCGCCGCTTGCGTTGCGTTTGAATAAATCCGAAAGTTTAGCGCCGTTTAAAGCACCGAGATACCTTTTGACCGTTTTGCCGAGTTCGGGAGAAATAGTCGTTACGAGGTCGCCTATTATATCCTCAATCGGCATTTCGGCTATCGGCGACATACCGCCGTCGATAAGCTCGGTAATTATATCGCCGCCCGTCGCGATGTTTTTAATCGCTCCGATCGAGATATTGCCTATAAGCCGAAGTATCGGCAACGTTTCTTCCGCCTCTTCGTTTAAAACGTAGTTGTAAGAAGAAGTTTCGTTATCGTACTTCGCTTCGAAATACGTAGGCAAAAACGCGCCGACTTTCAAGGTGCATAAAGCTTTAATAAGCCCTACGTCCTCGCCTTCGTCGTCGCTTTTTATAAGTTCTAGCAAAGTATAATTGCCCAGCGTTTCTTGCGCCTCTTTAGAAAGAATGCCGTCTAACGTTTCGGCGGGCAAGAAGTTATACAGCGCGCGGAGAGGTATACTGTCTAACAACGGCTCTACGCCTTCTAGCAAGTTAAACAGCGAAATACCCATTAGCGCGTTCCAGTTTTTGCCTGACGCGTCAACTTCTTCGATGCCCATTTTTTGAAGGAGCTTTTTCAGGTCGATGCCGTACTCTTGCTCTAAACGGGCAAAGGTATACTTATCCGGCTCGTCCAAAGCGTTTTGGATAAGCCCGATTAAGTCTTCGATAGATTGGTTCTTGAGGTCGTTAAGCCCGGCGTCGTCGTCAAGCGAATAAAGCGGCTTGACGGTTTTGTACGCCCAGTACGCGCCGCCTATTACCGCGCCAACCCCTGCGGTTAGCGTAAACACCATTCCGAGTATAAACGCAATCGCACGTTTTAGTAAGTTTCCCATACGTCATTCTCCTCGTAACTCGGCCCGCGTCGGTCAAAAGGGTAGACTACGGGCTTTTAATGACTATTATAGTATACATTTAAGTTTTTAGATTGTCAATTTTTTTTGTCGCATACGCGCACTTTTTTCGGTTATTTTTTTATTTTCTTTTAATTTTCACAATAAACGCGCCACAAGCGCGCCTCGGGCTTGCGCGCTCGCCCATTTAGCTCCGTAAAAAACCGCGAAAAAACAACGGTTAGCAACGGTTTTACGCTTTTTTGCGCATGCTCGGCACGAGAGTTATAACCCGCCGAACGACGCCCCCGCACGGCGCCCCGCAGATTACCGCCCCCGCCGCTTTTGCGCCTTTTTCTAGCAAAATTCGTTTTAAAGCTAAATTCGTTTGCCTTTTTCTACGCTTAAGGGTATAATATTACGCGATTTACCTTTTATCGGCGCGTTTTACTCTTTTAAAAGCCCTTAGCTTTTTTAGTTTATAGCCCGCGCGGATCACCCCCCGACAATCGCTTGCGGCAAACGCAAAATTCAAGGCAAAAACAAGCAAAAAACCTTAAACGGGAAAAATATATAATGCTCGATTTTATTGTAAACGTAAAGGCGGGAAACGGAAAAGCCCTCGCCCAAAAAAGCAAAATAGAAAAACTGTTGCTTTCGCGCGGAATTAAACATCGGTTTCACGAAACGTCCGCACCCAAAAACGCCGTTGAAATAACCAAAAAACTCTGCGAAAACGGAGCAACGGACGTGATTGCCGTAGGCGGCGACGGAACGGCTAACGAAGTGCTTAACGGGCTAAACGTAAACACTACCAACTTCGGAATAATTCCTTGCGGTAGCGGCAACGATTTCGCCGCCACGGTGGGTATTCCCAAAAACGTCGAAAAGGCGTTGGATATAATCGTAAGCGGAAAAACCAAACCTACCGACTTTTTCGTGTGCGACGGGGTTCGCGGTTTAAACGCCGTAGGCACCGGCATAGACGTGGATATTTTGGAACGCATCGCCAAAAATAAGATTTTAAAAGGCAAAATTAAATATTTCGCGTCGCTTATCGTAAGCCTTATGAAGTTCGATTTTTGCGAGTTTAAGCTTAAAAAATGCGGCGATTTTACTAGCTCCGAACAAAACGAAAACAAAGCCTCGGTTTTTGCCGACGCCGCAACCGATATTCGCGATAGCGAACGCTGCGAAAACGACCGGTATAGCACCGCTGAAAAAGGCAACTTTTTAAGCGGCGAAAACCATAGCGCGTTAATAGCTTGCTGCGGAAACGGCAAGCGCATAGGCGGCGGAATAACCGTTTGCCCCGAGGCGCGCGTAGACGACGGCAAGTTGGATTTTATCATAGTGAACTCTATGAAACGTTCACGCATACCCGGCTCGCTCGTAAAACTTATGCAAGGCAAAATTTTATCGCTAGACGAGTGCGAGTTCAAACGTGTAGACGAAGCCGTTTTAAGCTTCGATAAAAAACCGCCCGTACAGATAGACGGCGAAATTTATTACGACCTCGATTTCAACGTTCGCGTAGAAAAGGGCAAGCTTAAACTTTTCCGCCCGTAATAAAAAAACAAAGCCAAACGGCTTTGCAAAAAGTAAAATACGATTTTTTTAGCCGAAACTATAAGTTTTCGGCTTTTTTTGTGCCTAAAAATAGGCAAAAAGTGGGGCTATAGGTCGATTAGCGCCACTTTCGCGGTTTTTTGCCCGCCGTTTTTTAATTCTTTGAACGCCTGCTTTTTATCGAATAAAAGACAAAATTTGCCGCGTTTTAACCGCAAAACGAACCCTTTTGAGATTTTCAAAGCAAAAATATACCGCGTAAAATAACCGTTCGGTAATAAATCGTATCTATTTATTCTTTTTAATTTTGGCTCTTTGTCAAATGTTGGGGTATGTCCGATAGAAAAAAGTTAAAATGCGATGG